>DATEEV010000339.1:0-8062 GCA_035281005.1 Microthrixaceae bacterium
CTCCGACGAGGGCGACTTCGCTCGGTGGCTCGCGGCACTGCTGACCCGCACGCTCGACGGCGACGTGACTCCCGGGGACGTGCTCGGCTGGGACCTCATGCTCCACGACGTCGCGCCCGCTTCGTTCCTCGGCCACGACGCGGATCTCGTCAGCGCGTCTCGGCTCGACAACCTGTGCTCCTGCTACGGCGCGATCACCGCGCTGATCGGGGCGGGTGAACCGATCCAGTCCGACGATGTCGCGGCGTCGAGAGTGAGGGTCGCCGCGCTGTTCGACCACGAGGAGGTGGGCTCGGAATCGGCGACGGGAGCGTCGGGCACGTTCCTCGCCCACGCGCTCGAGCGGATGGTGGGCGCACGAGGCGGCGGGCGCGACGACTGGCTCCGTGCGCTGGCGGACAGTCGGGTGCTGTCCGCCGACATGGCGCACGGCACCCACCCGAACTATCCCGAGCGCCACGACCCCGACCACCGGGTCATCGTGGGCGGAGGGCCGGTCATCAAGGTGAACGTGAACCAGCGGTACGCGAGCGACGCTCCGGGGGCGGCCGAGTTCCGGTTGGCCTGCGAGACCGCGGGCGTCCCGGTGCAGGTGTACGCCCACCGCAACGACCTGCCGTGCGGATCCACGATCGGACCGATCACTGCGGCAGGGCTCGGCGTGAACGTCGTCGACGTGGGCATGGCCCAGCTCGCGATGCACTCGGCCCGCGAGCTGATGGGGCGCAGCGACGTGGCCGCCATGGTCGCCGCCTTCGGCGCGTGGCTCGACCTTGCTCCCGCGAGCTGAGGCCGACCGATCATGGAGCTGAAGGTCGTCGACTACCGGATCGAGGGCACCTCGGCGGTCATCACACTCGACCGGCCGGAACGGCTCAACGCCTGGACCGGCCGGATGCACACCGAGTACCGGTGGTGCCTCGACGCCGCCGAGCACGATCCCGAGGTTCGGGTGATCGTCGTGACGGGTCGCGGACGCGGCTTCTGCGCCGGAGCGGACACCACCGCGCTCGACGGCCACGTTGCCCGCGGCGACTACGACCCGGGAGCCGACCCGGACGAGTTGGCGCGTCCGGGCTTCGGCGTCCGTGACGAGTTCGACGCCGACTTCGCCTTTCACTTCGGTCTCACCAAGCCGGTCATCGCCGCGGTCAACGGCGCTGCGGCGGGGGTCGGACTCGTGCTCGCGTGCTACGCCGACCTTCGCTTCGCCGCCGCCGGCGCCAAGCTCACCACCGCCCACGGCAAGCTCAACCTCCCGGCGGAGTACGGGTTGTCCTGGCTGCTGCCGCGGATCGTGGGCGTCGGACGAGCTCTGGACCTGTTGTTGACCAGCCGGGTCATCCTCGCCGAGGAGGCACTGGAATGGGGCCTGGTCAACCGGGTTGAACGAGCCGAGGTGCTGCTCGACGAGACCTTGCAGTTCGCCGCCGAGCTCGCTCGATCGGTGTCGAGAGGTTCGCTGGCCGCCACCAAGTGGCAGACCTACGTCGACCTCCATCGCGACGTCGGCGCGTCCGTGGTCGACGCGACCACGCGCATGGAGGCGATGATCCGCGAGGCCGACTTCGGTCGAGGAGTTGCTGCGCTCCGCGAGCGCCGCAGTCCTGACTTCAGCTGAACACCCAGCGGACGAGCTTCTCCTTGAGGCCCGTGTAGGGCGGGTACAGGATGCCGGGGTCCGGGAAGGTGGGCTTGCGCATCACCGACTTGTGATGGCTGAACGTGTCGAACCCCGCCTTGCCGTGGTAGGAGCCCATGCCCGAGGAGCCGACGCCGCCGAACGGCATCGTGTCGGGGACGATGTGCATCAGGGAGTGATTCACGCACGCACCGCCCGAGCTGGTCCGCGCCAGCACCCGATCCGCGATCTGCTTCGACCGCGAGTACAGGTACAGCGCCAGTGGCTTGGGCCGGTCGTTCACGAAGGCGATGGCCTCCTCGACCGAGTCGACCGCGAGCACCGGCAGCACGGGACCGAAGATCTCCTCGCTCATCAGCTCCGAGTCGACATCGGGGTCGACCACGATGGTCGGCTCGAGGTACCGCTCGACGATGTCGGCCTCGCCGCCGTGTGCGATGGTGCCGCCCGAGGAGCCGATGAGGTCCATCAGTCGACCGTGGTGGCGTTCGTTGACGATCCGGCCCAGGTCCGGAGTCTTCTTGGGGTCGGCGCCGTAGAAGGCCTCGATCTGCGTACCCATCTTGGCCACCAGACGGTCGCGGATCGCCCGCTCGGCGAGGACGTAGTCGGGTGCGATGCAGGTCTGTCCGGCGTTCAACAGCTTCGCCCACACGATGCGGCGCGCCGCGACGTCGAGATCGGCATCGGCGCAGACGATCGTGGGGCTCTTGCCCCCCAGCTCGAGGGTGACCGGGGTGAGGTGCTCGGCGGCCGCCTTCATCACGACACGGCCGACGTTGGTCGACCCGGTGAAGAAGATGTGGTCGAAGCGGTTCTCGAGCAGGGCGGTCGTCTCGGGGACGCCTCCCTCCACGACCACCACGGCATCGTCGTCGAGATATTGCGGGATGAGTCGGGCGAGCTCGGAGGAACAGGCCGGGGCGAGCTCGGACGGCTTCGCGATCACGCAGTTCCCGGCCGCCAGCGCGGCGGCCATCGGCTCGACCAGCAGTTGGATGGGGTAGTTCCACGGCGAGATGACGAGGGCGACGCCGAGTGGTTCGTGGATGACCTCGGCCCTGCCCGGCATCGAGAGCAGGCCAGGATTCACCCGGGTCGGGCGCATCCAGCCCTCGAAGTGCTTCAGCAGGTACTTGATGTGGAGGCGCGACACCCCGACGTCCGCTCCGAATGCCTCGATCACCGGTCGGCCGAGGTCCTCCTTCAACGCGGCGATGAGGGCGGCCTCGTGATCCGAGAGCAGGCCGAGCAGAGCCTGGAGCTGCGCGCGGCGCCAGCCGGCGGGTCGGGTCCGCCCCGACTCGAACGTCTGGCGAAGCTGGCCGATGAGCTCGGCGTAGGAGTCGCGAGCAGAACCAGGGGCGGTGGACGATGCGGTCGTGTCGGTCACGAGACGCCCTTTCGTCGATCGAGGGCCGGGACGGGCCGAGGCTACCCTGCGCCGGTGGAGGTCACTCACGCCTGGGAGGTGCTCGGTCTTCCGCCGTGCGACGATCCGGCCGCGGTGCGCACCGCGTACGCCCGAAGGTTGCACGCGCTCCATCCCGACCGATCCGATGCGCCCGACGCGCACGACGCGACGCTCGAGTTGAACGCGGCGTACCGCGTGGTCATCGATGAGTTGCTGGGTGAACCAACAACAACCCCACCAGCGTCCGCCGCGGCATCGACCCCGGGCTCCAGCCCGGGCTGGGCTCCCCCGCCGCGCCCGCCTTCCGCGCCGCGCCGGACCTCCTCGTTCACCACCGGTCATGCGACCTCGTCGGGCGGGACGATCGTGCCGGTCGCGATGCTGGCCGACGACACGATCGGGATCGGTCTGCCCGGTTACGAGGCGTACTCGATGACCGTCGACGCGCTGCATCGGCTGGGCGAGGTCACGCACGACGAACGGGGCTCCGGGCTCCTGCAGGTGCTCGTCGAGTTCGTCGACGGCCCCATCTGCCAGCTGCTGGTGACGCTCCAGGGCCGGGCCACCGGAGTGACGGAGATCTTCTGCACGATCGAGTCGATCGACGACCGACCGGCGCCGCCGATCGAGGCCGTGACGAGACTGCTGCTCGAGACCCTCACCCGGCGCTGAGGCGGCGACCGGCGCGGAGCCCGACCGAACCGGCGAAGAGGGCCATGCCGACGACCAGCAGCGCCTCCGGTTCGGGCCGAGCGCGGGTCGCGCCGATCGCCAGCACCGCGAGGACGCAGAGCCCGACGTTGCGCACCACCTCCGCCCATCCGACCGGTGCCGTCCCGAGCGCGCCGAAGCAGGCGCAGCTCGCACCGGACCCGGCGCGCACGACGCGCACCAACACGACCGTGAAGGCCACCAACAGGACCACCGCCGCACTGCCGCCGAGTGGCGGCCACACGACGAGGGCGGCGGCGACCACCAACTCGGTGATCGGCACGGCGACGGCGAGGCGGGATGCGCTCCGCAGCCCCAGACTCTCGAAGGACGTCCGCGTCTCGGTCGGTCGGAGCGACTTGGAGACCCCGGCGACGATCAACAACGCCGCCAACCACCACGCGGCAGCCAGCGCCAGCTCCGCACCCGACGGTGTCACCCGGCGTCGCGCCGCCGTTCCCAGTCGCGGATCGACTCGCCCATCGGCGTCGACGGCTCGGCGTCGGCCCACGGCCAGATCTCCTCGGCTATCCGCCTCCAGTTGGCGGTGGCATGCAGTTCCGCCAGCAGCGCGAACAGGCCGAGGTTGATGCGCTGGATGATCACGAAGCTCGACGGGAGGTTGGCGTTGCGAAGGATCTCCGCGTGCGGTCCGGTCAGGTCGAAGTAGTGGCGGATCGACTCCGACGCGTACTCGGGTGTCACCGATCTCGACTCGTCGAACATCACCAGGTCGTAGAAGTGGCGGAAGTAGTCGAAGAGCTGTTCCTCCTCGAAGCGATCGACGTCGCCGAGCAGCCCGAACTCCTGTGCGGCCCGGGCGAAGGCGGCGATGTCGTGGTCGAAGACCATCGCCCGGATGAGCCGCTCGAACATCGCGACCTCGTCGGCGGCGAAGACCTTGCACAACCCGTAGTCGAGGAACGTGACCCTCCCGCCGGGATGGAACAGGTAGTTGCCCGGGTGCGGGTCGCCGTTGAACACGCCCACCCGGTAGATCCCGCCGAACGCGTACCGGTAGATGGTCTCGGCGGCCAGGTCACGCTCCGGCTGGGACCACGTGGTCAGTTCCTCGAAGGTCGCACCGTCGGCGAGCTCACTCGTGAGGACCCGGGGTGTCGACAGCTCCCTGACGACGTCGGGCACGTGGATCGTGGGATGTCCGCGGTAGTAGTCGGCGAAGCGGTGCTGGTGGCGCGCTTCGTTGGCGTAGTCGAGCTCCTCGGTGAGGCGATCCCGCAGCTCGGTCACGATCGGCTTCGGGTCCAGCCCGGGGAACAGCATGCCCATCGCTCCGAACAGGAGGTCCGAGTTGTCGAGATCGGCGCGGATCGCGTCGTCGACGCCGGGGTACTGCACCTTCACCGCGACGCGATCGCCCTCCTTGGTGACGGCGCGGTGCACCTGGCCGATCGAGGCCGCGGCGATCGGCGTGGGGTCCCACTCGGCGAAGATCGACTCCGGTTCCCCGCCGAGCTCGCGACGCACGACGTCGGCCGCCAGCTCGGGTGCCATCGGCGGGGCGTCGCTCTGGAGTTGGGCGAGCACCTCGCGCACGGGCTCGGGCAGGCCCTGGTCGAGGTAGCTCGCCATCTGACCGAGCTTCATCACGGCGCCCTTCATGTTGCCGAGGACCTCGGCGACCTGTTCGGCGGTGCGAAGCTCGAAGTCGGAGCGAAGCTCGGCAGCGCGTTCCTCCGACGCGAAGCGGACCCGGGCCGTGGTCACCGCGAGGTCCGCCCCGGCCCGGCTCCCGACGCGAGCCAGCGCCAAGGATCGAGACGAGCGGTCGACGAGATGAGTGACCGTCGCGGTCGTGCCGCGGTGATCGAGACGCCGACGGTTCCTCGCCGATGCCCACCACCACAGCGAGCCGACCGCTGCCGCGGTGACGGCCAACGCCACCACCCGTCCCCGTCGCACCTTCACACTGCCGGCCACGCGGACACTTTGGGTCACGCGCCCGACACCAGGCCAACCGATCGACGTCGATAGCCTCGCCGCCCGTGCGTGTGACCGAGCGCCCGCGGGACGGGCGCATCCTCCGGGACCAGCTCCCACTGGTGGTCCTGGCGGTCGTGGTCGTCGCCTACACCGCGCTGTTCCTGTGGCTGTCGTGGGCGCGCCACGACCGTTTCGCCACCTGGGACTACGACCTCGGCATGTACGACCAGGGCATCTGGCAGCTCTCGCACGGGCGAGGGTTCATGACCGTGCGGGGGATGCACGTGTTCGGGCATCACGCCAACCTCGGCTTCCTGCTGCTGACACCCGCCTACTGGCTGGGGGCCGGACCGCAGTTCCTCGACGTCGTCAACGTCCTGGCCGTCGTCGCGGTGGCGTGGCCGGTGTACCTGCTCGGGCGCCATCACCTCTCGGCCCGTTGGGCCGGAACCCTGCTGGTGATCGCCTACCTCTTCCACTTCTCCCCCCAGTGGAAGATGCAGGAGACCTTTCACGCGGAGAGCCTCGCCGCTCCGTTCCTGGTCGGAGCCTGGTACCTCGCCGTCGTGGGTCGATGGCGGTGGTACTGGTGGTGCGTCGTCGGTGCACTCATCTGGAAGGAAGACGTCGCGCTCGCGGTGATCGGGCTGGGCCTCGCCGTCGCGATCCTGTGCCACGACCGCCGACGTGGGGCGTTGACCGTGCTCGCCGGCGTCGGTTGGTTCCTGGTCGCGACCCAGGTGTTCATGCCGATGTTCCAGGAGTCCGGCGCGGTGTACGACAACCTGTTCGGCCCGTTGGGGTCCGACATGGGTGAGGTCGCGTGGAACTCGGTGCGTCACCCGTCGATGCTCAGCGGCGCGTTGGCCGAACACGGTGCCCTGGGTGGAGCGGCCGACCTGATGGCCCCCTTCGGGTTCACGGGTCTGTTGGCACCCCTGCTGCTGTTGATCGGCGCGCCGCAACACGTCGTCAACTTCGCGAGCGAGCAGTACTTCACCTGGGATCTGCGATGGCACTACGCGTTCATCCCGTTCCTCGCGGTGCTCCTCGCGTCGATCCGGGCGATCGTGGTGGTGCGCCGGGCCGTGCTCGGATGGTGCGTGGTCGGGGCGATGCTCATCGGGGTGACACTCACCCTCGACCGCGGCGTCGGGCCGTGGGCGCCCGAGAACTACGAGGCGTGGTGGCCTTCCGACGACGCGAGCCGCAGCGCCGAGATCCGACGCCTCATGGCGATGGTCCCGGACGACTCGGTGGTGTCGACCCTCTACTACCTGGTCCCCCACCTCTCCCAGCGAATCGGGATCTTCACCTTCCCGAACCCGTGGATCAGTTCCAACTACGGCGTCGATGGTGTGCCGGCACCGCCCGATCCGATGGTGGTCGACCACCTGCTCGTGTCCGAGTCCGACCTCTGCTCGGCCGACGACGGCGATGCGGGCGAGGACGAAGCGGCGTGTGGTCTCTTCAGGTCGATCGTCGAGAGCGACGAGTTCGTGACGGTGGCCGGCGACGGCGACCTCGTGCTGATGGAACGCCGCCGCTGACCTGCCAGGTGCTACTCCTCCGAGATCGTGATCGAGTTGATGACCACGTCCTCGTGCGGGCGATCCTGGGGCCCGGTGCTCACCTTCTGGATCTCCTCGAGCACGTCGAGGCCGCTGATGAGCTTGCCGAACAGCGAGTACTGCGGCGGCAGTCCCACCCCGGACGGCCCGCTCACGATGAAGAACTGGCTGCCGTTGGTGTTGGGGCCGGCGTTGGCCATGGCGAGGGAGCCGATCTCGTAGCGGCCGGGAGCCGGCAGCTCGTCGCCGAACTTGTAGCCGGGCCCGCCGGTGCCGCGCCCCTCGGGGCAGCCGCCCTGGATCATGAAGCCCTCGATGATGCGATGGAAGATCAGCCCGTCGTAGTAGTGGTGGCGAGCCAGGTTCACGAAGTTGTTGACGGTCTCGGGCGCATTGTTCGGCGTGAGGTGGGCGACCATGTCGCCCTTCGAGGTCGAGATCGTCGCCTGGTACTGCTTCGACGGGTCGACCGCCATCTCGAAGGGCTCGGCGAACTTGGTCTGACGGGACGCGGAACCATCGGCGGGGGGAGCAGGAGTGGGCATGGGTCGGCCTTTCAGCAGGGGGCTCGTTCAGCAGGGGGAACGCACCCGTGGAGCCAGCGATTCGAGACCCTACTGGGCGCCGAACTCTGCCAGCACCGGCGCGGCCGCCGCCTCGTCGAGCACGAGCACGGCTGCGCCGCCCTTGCGAGCGGGGGTGGTCGGCAGCACCACGGTCTCGGGGTCCGAGCCACCGAGCTTGCGGACCAGCGACCAGGCGTCGCCGAGCCCGAAGGTG
>DATEEV010000340.1:0-3668 GCA_035281005.1 Microthrixaceae bacterium
CAGCTCGAGCCACCCGACCGGGGTCGGGGGCTCGGGCGGGACCGGAGGCAGGACGTCGGTCACGTCGACTCGTCGTCGTCCTCGGCGTCGTCGTCGCGGTCGCGCTTGGTGCGCTTCCGTTCGGTCTCGACCTCGGTCTCGACCTCGGTGCCGGGCACGACGTTCGGGTCGGGCGCGGTTTCACCGCCGGCCGGGGGTTGGCCCACGGCCTCCCGGTTCGGGTCGCTCATTCGTTCCGGTTCGGTGTCGCTCATGGTCAGACTCCTTGGGTGATCTTGACGACGCCGGCAGGCTCGATGACCACGGCGTCGAAGTCGCCCGCGTAGCCGACCTGGACGCCCCACACGGACGGCTCGACGACCTGCAGGTTGCCGTAGCGGTACTCGAACGCCTTTGCGGCGGCCGTCGAGTAGACGAGGATCGTCCCGGCGACGAGGCCGGCCGACATGATCACGGTGAGCCCGGAGATGGTGCCCTGGGCGCCCTGGCCGATGCCGGCGACGGGGAACCCGGTCGAGTAGGCGTTGGTCGGGTTGACGTTCGGGAAGATCGGCCCGATCGCGCCGAGCATGTCGGGTGACACCGCGACGACGGTCGTGCCCTGGCCCTTGGTCGCGGCGAACACCTGACCGGCGGCGCCCCAGATCGCGGCGGCGACCGCGGCACCGTCGGGGCCGGCGGGGAGTGTCGGGCCCGCGGTGGCCGCGGTGGTGAGCGCCGTCCCGGCGACCTCCTCGGTCTCGATCGCGTACTGCTGGGCGAGGTCGTTGATGACCATGTCGAGGATCGACGGCGAGGACCGGTTGATGTCCTGCTTCGACACGTTCACGTAGCCGCCGTAGGTGTCGGCGCCCAGCGGGGTCTTGGTCACGGTCATCTTCCGTGACGCGAGCTCGGTCTTCTCACCGGCCTGGAGGCCGACGAGTGTGTGCTGGGTGACCCTTGCGTAGGACCACGACCCTGAGCCGAGGTCCTGGGGGCCGAGGGTGTTGGTGATCGGCCGCGCCACCTCGATGAAGTTGACGATGGGCGCCACGATCGACTCGGGCAGCAGGCCCGGGTTGTCGGCGGTGGTCTGGTGGGCGGCGGCACGTTGGAACAGCGACAACCGCTGCTGCGCGTCGGCGTCGCCCAACTGGCCGTAGTACATGTCGGCGACGTAGGCGCCGGCCGACCGGTACTCGACGGGGCCGGCCGCGTCGGGACGGCGAGCGAGGGTGAACTGCTCGGCGAGCTCGGCGTTGCGCTTGGTCGACAGGGTGGCGATGCGGGCCGACTCGCGGACCGGTTCGGCCATCTTCTCGAGCTCCTCCATGCGCGCCGTCGCCCGCTGGTAGAGCTCCATCTCGTTCGCGGTCAGGTCGCGGCCACTGGAGCGGGCGTCCTCGACGAGGCGTTCCTGGAAGGCGCGCTTCTCCTCGATCTCGACCGTGAGGTCGGCCAACATCTGGTCATTGGCTCCGGACATGCGGGGCCTCCATTCGTACAACGGTCGGTCTTCACGTTGTAAGCGCTGGGGCCCGTTTCACGGCCGGCGACTCTGCGCCGTTACCTCGTCCGTGGCGGCGACGTTGCTTACGTCAACTGCGAACGGTACTCCCGTTCCCGACGTTCGGCCAGGACCCGGTCCAGGTTCGGCGTCGCGGACGTGACCGGCTCGACGACCACCGGCGGCGCCGCGGAGCGAACCTCGAGCACCTCCGCTCCGACATAGGCGGGCGTCGCGGTGAGCGCGACGTGATCGAGGTACGCCTTGGTGATGACACGGCGGCCGTCGGTGATGGTCTCGTCACCGGGGGCGACGGCCATCCCGATCGACGCGCCCAGCAGGCCGTCCGCCGCGTCGTTGAGCGCTTGGTCCCCTTCCGGGTTGCGGCGGATCTTCACCGTGCCGACCAGGCCGCGGGGGTCGTCGGGGTCGAGGTCGAGGACCGTGCCCACCCACCGGTCGGGGTCGTGTTCGAGGTTGACCTTGAACTTGCGGGCCCGGTTGCGGATCGCGCCGAACGCGCCCCGCGAGATGGTCTCCTCGATGGCGCGGCCGTTGTGCTCGACGATCGCCCACTCGTCGAAGGGCGCGACGATGAGCGACAGGACCCGGTCGGGGTAGTCAACCTGGTCGACGGTGGCGGAACGGATCTCTACGGGGCCGCGTGCGTTCATGTCGTGACTTCCACTGGTGCGGGGGTGACGGGCCGGTCCGACGCCTGGCCGGCGAGGGCGAATCGCTCGAGCTGGCGGACCTCGGTGGCGTCGAGGGCGCCGATGCGGGTCAGGATGTCGTAGGTCTGGGCGCGTTGGAGGGCGTCGGGTCGCACGTACTCGTCGCGGTTCACCTCGACGTCGGTCCCCGGTGGCAGCGCCCACTGCGAGAGCGCGTGCACGACCGGTGACACCTTCGGACGGAGACCGGCGCGCCAGTGGTAGTCGAAGAGCGCGGTGACGTTCGAGTAGGTCATGGAGTCGCCGCCGGATGGGAGCCCGACGAGGAACGGCGGCACCCCCAGCATCTCCGCGATGCGACTGTCGTTGTACTGGGCGAGCTCGACGAGGGCCATGTCCTCGGGGGAGATCTGCAACGGCTCGATCGTGATCCCGCCCGACATGATCGCCGGCATCCCCAGGTTGTTCATCCGCGACGCCCACCACTGCTCCTGCAGGTCGGTGACCTGCTTGCCGGACAGCTCGTTCGGGTGGGTGATCACGTAGTACGGGACACCACCGGACTCGATGACGCGGGTCGCGTACTGCTGCAACAGCCGCGCCGCGACCATCCGCGACGCGCCCGCGTCGAGCGGGCCGGTGCCACGCGCACTGGAGGCGGTTGACTTGTAGCGGATGTGGAGCAGGTCCGGGCCCGGGTCGGTGCTGCCGATCCGGTACCGGCGCCGGCCGTCGTCGCCCATCTCGACGTTGACGAGCCACGGCTCGATGACGTGGAACCGCGCCGGGTACCCGTCCGCGAAGCGGGCCGTGCAGATCACGAACGCCTCACCCAACTGGTAGTCCCACCACAGTTGCTTGGCGAACTCGTCCCACGACGTGTACAGCTCGGGGTCGGGGTTCGCCATCCATGAGGGCGCCTGGGTGACCCGGCCGCCCTGGGTCACGTAGGGCGGCATCGTCGACATGATCGACGCGTTCAGGTCGACACACATCCACGCCGTGTCGACGAGGGTGCCCAGGTGCCCGTAGCCGGGGGTGTTCCATTCGGCGGGCCACCCCGACCACGGCGCTGCACGTGGCGGGAGGTTCCTCGGTGGGGCCGGTCCCTCGTCGATGAAGTCGATCGCGCCGACCTCGCCCGGAACGTACGCCGGGGGTCCGACGGTCGCCGGCGGCACCGTCGCGGGATCGTTCTCGTTCGGGTGGAGCGAACGTTGGAACAGGCCCACGGCGGGAATGCTACGCCCGTTGGCTAGTGGATGGCAGGGTTCGGTGTCGAAGTGTGCGCCGCGAGGATCGCCCACGCGGCCGCTTTCGCCAGATCGGCCCGGCTCCCCGCGACGAGCGCCAGGCCCGACGGGAGCTCCTTGACGTGCACCGTCGTCAACTGCTCGAGGTCCGCCCGGCCGTCGTGCACGACCTGGCCGGCGTCGACGAGCTGGCGCAACAGGGCCAGCCCGGCGCGGGCATCGGTCGACGTCGACATGATCGGCCGGAACGCC
>DATEEV010000341.1:0-10636 GCA_035281005.1 Microthrixaceae bacterium
CGTTCCCCGGACCCGACGACCGGATAGCCATCTCAGCTGCCGGCGGCGCGATCCACCCGATCCGCCACACCCAGGCGGCGCTGCACCGCGGCGCTGAAGCCAGGGACGACGGTGGCGACGGTCGAGAGCAGTCGCAGTTCGGGCGGCGAGGCGAACACCTCGATCCGGCCGGTGCGAATCGCCCTCACCACCGCGTGGGCCACGTCCTCGGGGGACTTTGTCCGCACTCCCGGCGGCAGATCGATCGAGTTGCGGGCGAACATTCCAGCGTCGCGGATGAAACCCGGCTCGACGATCGACATGCCGACGCCGGTGCCGTCGAGGTCCTGGCTGAAGGCAAGCGCGAAGCCGCGCAGTCCGAACTTGGTCGCGTTGTAGAGCGAGGTGCCCGGCGAGGCGGCGATGCCGGCGAGCGAGCCCACGGCGACGAGGTGGCCGTCGAGGCCCGCCGCGGCGCGTTGGGCGGCGAAGCTCGTCGCGAGCAGCATCGGCGTGCGCAGGTTGATGTCGATGAGTGCGTCGATCTCCGCGGCCGAGATGTCGAGTGGCGGCATGCTGCTGCCCACTCCCGCGTTCGCGACGACGACGTCGAAGCGGCCGACGTCGGCGCAGATCCGTTCGACATCGGCTCGGTCGGTCAGGTCGGCGAGCACCACCTCGGCGCCGAGCTCGTCGGCGACGGGCTGGAGCTGGTCGGGACGGCGACCCGACAACACCAGGCGGGCACCGAGCCCGTGGAGCTCCCGCGCGATGGCCTGACCCAGGCCCCCGTTCGCGCCGGTCAACAACACCTGCCTGCCATCGATGTCCATTCGGCGACGCTAGCGGCGGTCGGGAAACGAATCCGGTGCCGCGAAGGGCCATCGGTAGGATCGACGGGTCCCACCGCGACCACAGGTGACCCGTGTCCGACCCCAGCTCCGAGCTCTCTTCCTCTCCCGACGCCCCCTATCCCGACGTCGATCCGCGTGTCGACCTGCCGGCGCTCGAACGTGCCGTCCTCGAGCGGTGGGAGGCCGAGGGAACCTTCGAACGCTCGGTCGAGGAACGCCCGGCGGATCTGGCGGTCGCCGGAGGCGCGAACGCCGGCAACGAGTACGTGTTCTACGACGGACCGCCGTTCGCGAACGGCCTCCCCCACTACGGCCACCTGCTCACCGGCTACGTGAAGGACGTGGTGCCCCGCTACCAGACGATGAGGGGCCTTCGGGTCGAGCGGCGTTTCGGGTGGGACTGCCACGGCCTGCCCGCCGAGATGATCGTCGAGAAGGAGCTCGGAGTGGCCGGGCGGGCCGCGATCACCGAGTACGGCATCGACCGCTTCAACGAGACGTGCCATTCGTCGGTCCTTCGCTTCACCGCCGAGTGGAAGCGCTACGTCACCCGCCAGGCCCGCTGGGCCGACTTCGACGACGACTACAAGACGCTCGACACCACCTACATGGAGTCGGTGATCTGGGCGTTCCGCCAGCTCTGGGACAAGGGCCTCGTCTACGAGGCCTACCGGGTGATGCCGTACTCGTGGGGCGCCGAGACCCCGCTGTCGAACTTCGAGATCCGCCTCGACGACGCGATGCGACCCCGGCAGGACCCGGCGCTGACGGTGGCGTTCACGCTCGAGCCCCGCGACGGTGACCCGGCGCCGATGCGCGCCCTGGCATGGACCACCACCCCGTGGACCCTGCCCGCGAACCTCGCCCTCGCGGTCGGCGACGACCTCGATTACGACCTTGTGGAGATCGACGCGGCCGATCTCGACCCTGCCCAGAACACCACCGCCGATGGCCCCGTCGTGTACGTGATCGGCTCGGCGGTGCGCGAGCGCTACGAGCGCGAGCTCGGTCAGGGGCGCGTGGTCGGCACCGTGAAGGGTGCGGCGCTCGTCGATCGGACCTACGAGCCCCTGTTCGGCTACTTCGCCGGTCGACCCAACTCGTTCCGGGTCCTCGCGGGCGACTTCGTCGACACCGAGGAGGGAACCGGCATCGTCCACATCGCCCCCGGCCACGGCGAGGACGACCAACGGGTGGGCGAGGCGGCCGGCATCGAGCTGGTGTCACCGGTCGACGACGCCGGCCGGTACACCGACGAGGTTCCGGACTGGGCTGGGGTCAACGTCTTCGACGCGAACCCCGACATCATCCGCCACCTCAAGGAACGCGGCCTCGTTCTGCGTCACGAGACCTACGACCACAACTACGCCCACTGCTGGCGGACCGACACTCCGATCATCTACAAGGCCGTGTCGTCGTGGTACGTCCGCGTGACCGACTTCAAGGATCGGATGGTGGCCCACAACCAGGACATCAACTGGATCCCGTCCCATGTCCGTGACGGTCAGTTCGGACGGTGGCTCGAGGGCGCGCGCGACTGGTCGATCTCGCGCAACCGGTTCTGGGGGGCACCCATTCCGGTGTGGCGCTCCGACGACCCGGCGTACCCGCGGGTCGACGTGTACGGCTCGCTCGACGAGCTCGAGCGCGACTTCGGCGTGCGACCGACCGACCTGCACCGGCCGATGATCGACGAGCTGGTCCGGCCGAACCCCGACGACCCGACCGGCGCTTCGATGATGCGTCGGGTGCCCGAGGTGCTCGACTGCTGGTTCGAGTCGGGCTCGATGCCCTTCGCCCAGGTGCACTACCCGTTCGAGAACAAGGACTGGTTCGATACGCACGCGCCGGCCGACTTCATCGTCGAGTACATGGCCCAGACCCGCGGCTGGTTCTACACGTTGCACGTCCTGTCCACCGCGTTGTTCGACCGGCCCGCGTTCCGCAACGTCATCTGCCACGGGATCGTTCTCGACGTCGAGGGCCGCAAGCTGTCCAAGCGCCTCCGCAACTACCCCGACCCGGTCGAGGTCATGGAGACCATCGGCTCGGACCCGCTGCGCTGGTACCTCATGGCCTCGCCGATCCTGCGCGGCGGTGACCTGCGGATCCGCAAGGACGCCAAGGACTTCGCCGACGTCGTACGGCTCGTGGTGAACCCGATCTGGAACGCGTACTCGTTCTTCTGCCGCTACGCGAACGTCGACGGCTACCGCGCTCGCACGATCGGCGATGCATCGGGCGTGCTCGACCGCTACCTGTTGGCCAAGACGCGCACGCTGGTCGAGGACGTCACCCAGGCGATGGACGACTACGACATCGCCGGCGCCTGCCACCAGATCCAGGCGTACCTCGACGCACTCACCAACTGGTACATCCGACGGTCCCGCGACCGGTTCTGGTCACCCGGAACGGCGGCCGAAGGGATGAGCGAGACCAAGCGCGAGGGCTACGACGCGCTGTTCACCGCGCTCACCACGCTGGTGAGGTTGGCCGCTCCGCTGTTGCCCATGGTGACCGAGGAGATCTACAGCGGCCTCCACGACGGGGACAGCGTCCACCTGGCGGACTGGCCCGACGCCGGCGAGCTCGTCGACGACCGGGAGCTGGTCCGACAGATGGATGAGGTCCGCGCGGTCTGCTCCGCCGCGTTGGCGCTGCGCGAGGAGACCGGGCTGCGGGTCCGCCTGCCGCTCCCCGCCCTCACGGTGGCGGGATCGGAGGCGCCTGCGCTCACACCGTTCCGCGACCTGATCGCGGATGAGCTCAACGTGAAGTCGGTGTGCCTCGAGGTCGACTCGTCCGCACTCGGGAACTACGTGCTGCGACCGAACGCCAAGGTGCTCGGGCCGAAGGTCGGCGGTGCGGTGCAACAGATCCTGGCCGCGGCCAGATCCGGCGAGTGGTCGTCGAACGACGACGGCACCGTCGACGTGGCCGGCCACACGCTCGCCGAGGGTGAGTTCGAGCTGGCGCTGCAACCCGCGGAGGGTCGTCACACCGCGGCGGTGCGCATGCTCGACCCCGAGGGGCGCACCGTCGACCTCGGGCTCGTCGTCGACCTCGACACCGATGTCACTCCCGAGCTCGAGGCCGAGGGCCTCGCCCGCGACCTGATCCGTCTCGTGCAGCAGCTCCGCAAGGAACGGGATCTCGATGTGACCGACCGCATCTCGCTGCGCCTGACGGTGCCGGATCGGCTGGCGGCGGCCGTGCGGGCCAACGAGTCGGCCGTGGCCGGTGCCACCCTGGCGACGTCGGTGACCTTCGTCGACGACCTGGCCACCACGTTGCGAGTCGACGGCGACGAGATCGGCATCGAGCTCGAGGTGGTCTGAGATGTCCGACGGGTTCGGGGAAGCCGCCATCCCGGTCCTGCGCGTCGCCGACGCGCCGGCATCGGCGGGCTGGTACGAGCGACTTGGTTTCGTCGAACGATGGCGACCACCAGTTCGAGCCGGGGGCTCCCGTCGTTTGTGCGCGTCCAAACACGATCGCCGCCGAGTTCGGGGTGGCGGTCGACGAGGACGGGCTGGCGAGCCGCGAGATCACGCTCACGGACCTCGACGGCAACCGCTTCCGGATCGCGACGCCGCGGACCTGAGCTGTCAGGTGTCCGACGCGCCCGCGGGCGCGTTGACGACACCGTGAGTGGTCAGTCACAGGCCTGCCGCCACTTGCACTGACCGATCCGGTGGCGATCGGATCACGCTGCGACGAGGAGGCCGAACTCGTGCCCTCGACCGGGCCGTCATGCGTTCGTGCGACCTGGTGCGACTTGCGACTTTTCACATGCTCGCTCCCGGTCTTGTGAAAAGTCGCAAGTCGCAAGAGGACACATCGCATTCGGTTGGCGGTCGACCATCTCGCCGCCGTCCTCTTGCTCCGCGTCTCGTCGCGGTCATCGACTCCGCCGTCATTGGATCGTCGGCGACCACGTCGAGTGGCCACGACGCGTCCGCGGCGCGTCGAGGGCCCACCCGGTGGCCGACCGCGACGCCGTTACGGTGTCGCATCGCAACGATCGTCTTCTACTCCGTCGCCTATCGCGGTGACGTCCTGCCGCTGGCGCCCATCGCGTGGGAGTTGGCGCGCCGGGGTCACGAGGTCCGGTTCGTCGCTCCGAGAGAACTACACGCTCTGATCGACCGAGACGGCGTTCGATGCCACGACGCGGACGAGGGCGACCTGAGCCCGACGGGGCTGGATCGCCATGCGGAGTTCATCGCCCGGTGGGGCATGCGGATGAGCGGTTCCTTGACCGTCAAGCTCTTCATCCGCGACCTCTGCGCGGTTCGGCTGCCCCAACTCGTGGCCGCGGTCGACGCCGCGCTCGACGACGCCGACGTGGTCGTGTCGCACCCGGCGGCGGCCCTCGTGTCGCGGATCGCTGCGGAGCCGCGCGGCATCCCGTGGATCACGGCCGACATGATCCCGATGCTCATCCCCACCGGGGACCATCCACCCGATCCCGTCCCGATCCCCGCACGCTGGCCGAGCGTGAACCGATTCGTGTGGCGACGGGTCGGTGACGGGTCCGCGCTGCTCGGCGGCGAAAGTCTGTTTCGGGCGGCTCGGGCGAACCACGGCCTGGAAACCCCGAAGCGATACGTGTTCGAGGGTCGAATCTCGCCACGGCTGCACCTCGGGCTGGTCTCGTCCCACTACGTGGACGCGCCGAGTGACCTGCCGTCGTACCGGTCCACGGGCTTCACCGCCTGGACGACACCCGCCGACGCGCTGGCGCCCGACGTGGCGGCGTTTCTCGACGCGGGGGAGCCGCCGGTGGTGGTGACGTTCGGGACGAGCGCATCGTCTGCCGCGCCGGAGCTGTTCGGGGTGGTCGCGGCGAGCCTGGATCGGCTCGGGCTTCGCGGCCTCTTCCTGACCGGCACTGAGTCGAACGCCGCCGGCCTCGCGGGCCGGGATGGCGTCTGGCCCTTCGTACCGCTGGGGCCGGTGCTCCCGCGATGCCGTGCCGTGGTGCAATCCGGGGCCCACGGCACGAATGCGCTCGTGCTCGAGGCCGGGCTCCCCTCGGTCGTGGTGCCCCAGCTCTTCGACCAGGTGTGGCACGGCCGACGGGTCGAGGCGCTTGGCCTCGGGCGCCTGGTCAGGCGGCCGAGCGCCGAGCGCCTGAGCGAGGCAATCGAGGACATCACGTCGGATCCGAGCTACGCCGATCGCGCTCGCTCGTTCGCAACGCTGGTCGCCGACGAGCGGGGGGCCGAGCGCGCCGCGGACGAGATCGAACGGGTGCTCTCAGACCTTGGCTGACCTCAGCGGTTCCAGCACGGTGATGTACTCGGTCAGCCGCACCGCGAGGTCGAGGGCGAGGTCGGGGTCGCCGAGGTCGGGATCCGGCCAGGTCTCCGATACCCGGCGCCACTGGTCGGGGCGACCGAGAAACGGCCCTGCGACGACATCGGGCCCGAGCGCCGGACGCCACCTACGCTCGACCGACATCAACCGCTCGAGTGCTTCGTCGTTCTCTTCCACGGCGCGGTGCTCGAGGTGGAACCCGACCTCGAGCGCCAGGACGTCGGCCTCCGGCACGAGGTGCGCGGGCACGACCTGGGCCTCGTAGTGATCCTTGGTGGGCTCGGCCCCGCCGAACCAGGCCTTGAGCCCGTAGGGCCTCGGTCGCAGCCGCAGCTGGCCCAACGACTCGGGCACCATGCCTCGACACGCCTCCGCGACGGCCTCGAAGAGGGCGAGCTCCAATCTGTTCTCCTGTGGCACGCGCGGGACGCTACCCAGCGGGTGTGACGGACCCACCTACGTGCGGATCGACGAGGACGCCCGGATTGAGGATGCCGTGCGGGTCGACCGAGGCCTTCGCCGCGACGAGCGCGGCGGCGAACGGCTCCGGTCGTTGCCGGTCGTAGCCGGGCCGATGGTCGCGCCCGACGGCGTGGTGGTGGGTGACCGTTCCCCCGAGGTCGTCGATCCGTGCCATCACGGTGGCCTTCACCTCGTGCCACTGGTCGAGCCGTCGCCGCGGGTCGCCGGCCGCGATCACGGTGAAGTACGGCGCGCACCCGTCGGGGTAGACGTGGGTGACCCTGCAGGTCACGACGCCGGGCCATGCCCCGACCGACTCGAGCGCGGCGCGGGTCGCGGCTCGGACGTCGGCGACGAAGCCTTCGGCCCGGTCCCAGGTGATCGCCGTCTCGAAGGTCTCGTTGACGAGCCCGAGCCCGACGAGGGCGTCGCGGAGGTAGGGGGCACGCAGGAACGTCGAGCGCCACCGATCCGCCGTGTCGCCCGACCTCGAGTCGGGGTGCACCGCCGCGCTGGGGGCGCGAGCGCCCTCCTCGACGACGCCGTGGTGGTCGCGAACCAGCTCGACCGCGCGGGCGAGCGCGGCATCGACGGGGTGATCCGCCGACTCGAAGCCGACGAGCAGCAGGTGCGCGGAGCCGTCGCCGGTGCTGGTGACCAGGGCCTCGGTGGCGTCGACGAGACGGCAGTTCGACGGCCACAACCCCGACCGGCCGAGCGCCCGCGCCGCGGCGAGGCCGTCCTCGAAGGTGGCGAACCGGGCCACGGCGCCGGCCTTGTGGGTCGGCCGGTCCTGGAGTCGCATCCACGCCTCGGTGATGACACCGAGGATTCCCTCCGATCCGAGCAGCAGTCGATCCGGCGACGGCCCGGCGCCCGAGCCAGGCAGCCGTCGGGATGCCCAGATCCCGGTCGGCGTGACGGCGCGGATCGACTCCACGAAGTCGTCGATGTGGGTGTGCAACGTGGCGTAGTGGCCGCCCGAGCGAGTGGCGAGCCAGCCGCCCAACGTCGAGAACTCGAAGCTCTGCGGGTAATGACGCAGCGTGAGGCCGAGCGGGCGGAGCTGGTCCTCGATGGCGGGGCCGAACGCTCCGCCCTGGATGAGTGCGGCCCGCGACGCCACGTCGACCTCCAGGACGCGGTCGAGGCGGCGCAGGTCGAGCGAGACGACGGGACGGTCGTCGTCGAGGGGGGCCTCGACCCCGCCCACCACCGACGATCCACCGCCGTAGGGGATGACCGTCGCGCCGGCGTCCGAGCACCAGTCCAGCACGGCGACGACGCCGGCCTCGTCGGGGGGGATGGCCACGATGTCAGGTGGGTGGTCGAACGATCGGTTCAATCCGCGCACGACGTCGCGGAACGACTTGCCGTAGGTGTGACCCGCTCGTTCGGTCGGATCGTTCGAGCACCACGCCGACAGCGAGCTCGGTGCCGCGAGGCGCGGGGAGCGCAGGTCGATCTCGTGGATCGTGGGTGGGGTGATCACCGCGAGCGAGCCCGCGCCGACGAGCGGCGCGACGAGCGTGGCCAGCTCGACCTGTTGGGCGGCGTCGAGGTGCGCCGCCTCGGTCCCCCATCCCCAGAACGACCGCGCTGGCCTCGTCGCCTCGTGGCTCATGGCCGACCCCCTCGTGCTGCCCGGTTCGGTGCAAGGGTACGGTGCCACTGATGGCGCCGAGCGAGCGAGAGGTCGAGGACGTCGCCGCGCTCGTCCGACCGGTCGACACCCTCGGGTTGCCGCTCGGCCCCGGCCAGCCCGTCGAGCTCATCCACGCCCTCGGCGCACGGACCGACTGGCAGGACCTCCGCGTGCTGTGCGCGATGTTCGTCGACCTCTACGAACTGCCCGCCCGCGACGGCGTGACGACGACGTCGACCTTCTTCGGGCCCGCCGAGCGGCTCGCCCGCGATGCGGGGACCGAGATCGAGTTCATCCCGGCCGACTTCCGTCGATGGGCGGGGATCTTCGAGGCGCGTGCACCCCGCGTGATGGCCACGGTGGCGACGCCACCCGACGGTGACGGCTGGTGCAGCCTCTCGTTGCACGCCGGCGCGACCGTCGACGAGTTGCACCGCGCCGGCGCGGATCCCGACCGGCTGTTGGTGGTCGAGCTCAACGACGCGTTCCCCCGGACCGCGGGCACCGACGCACATCCCCATCGGCTCCACCTCGACGAGGTCGACGCGGTCTACCGGTCCTCGCGCGCGCCGGTGGTGCTCGAGGACGGACCGGTCGGCGACGTCGAGCGGACGATCGCCGAGCATGCCCGAGCGTTCGTGCCCGACGGTTCGACGCTGCAGACCGGCTTCGGAGCGATCCCGTCGACGATCGCCTCGATGCTCGCCGACGGTGACGGTGGCGACTACGGCATCCACAGCGAAATGTTCACGACGGGGCTGATGCGACTGCATCGGGCGGGCAAGGTGACCAACGGGCGGAAGGCCCACCACTTCGCCGGTCGGTCCGTGTCGACCTTCGCCGCGGGCACGGACGAGCTCTACGCGTGGCTCGACGACAACTCGGAGGTCGCGTTCGTGCCGGTCTCCGCCGTCAACGACCCCGAGGTGATCGCAGCCAACCCCGGCATGGTGGCGATCAACGGCGCGATCGCCGTCGATCTCGCCGGCCAGATCGTCGCCGACACGATCGCCGGTGAGCAGTTCTCCGGTATCGGTGGCCACGAGGACTTCCTCGCCGGAACCGGCCTCCAACTCGAGGACCGGTCACTGGTCTGCCTCCCCTCGGCGCGCGTCGTCGCCGGCACCCGCGTGTCGCGCATCGTGGCGCAGCTCGACCCCGGCTGGATCGTCACCACCCCGCGCCACCAGGTCGACGTGGTGATCACCGAGCACGGCGTTGCCGAGCTGCGGGGCCGAACCACACGCGAGCGCGCCGTCGCGCTCGCCGCCATCGCCGACCCGACGGTGCGCGACGCGTTGATGGCCACCGCGGTCACACTGCGCTGAGGCACCGAACCATCAGAGCGCGCTGAGCCACCGCACGCCGAACCGTTCGAACTCGTTGCGCAAGGCGCCGTAGGCGTGGAAGCCGAGGAACCGGCGGACCAGCTCGAGCTCGATCCCGGCGAACTGCGGTCCGTGCGCACCGGAGCCGGCCAGCGGCGGGTCCTCCGTCGGCGGCTCACCGGTGGCGAGGTGCGCCAGCTCGTGCAGCACCGTCGGCGCATCCCAACTGCCGTCACGGATGTGGATGGTCGCTGATGCGACGTCGGCGACCGATGAGCGGGCCGACCGGCTTCGGCGCTCCACGTGGACCTCGATCGGGGCGTCGGGGAAGGCGTCGATCCATCGCGGGTCCGAGGTCACCGCGTCGACCCAGCCCACCACCTCTCGCCACCTCGCGAACCGCGGCCCGAACGAGCCGAGGGCCTCGTCCTCGGCCCGGTACAGCCGCTCTCGCTGCGGGTCGTTCACGCGCCCGGGAGCGCCCGCCGGCCTCCGACCCGGCGGCGCTGGAGGTCGGCCTGTTCGCCTGCCGCCTCGCCCGACCGTCGCCCATGGGCGGACGAGCCGCCACCCACTCGCGCCGATCGCACCCAGGGGTGACGGCGGCGGAACTCGTCGTCGACGAGCTCCTCGCGCCGTCGCAGGACGAGCTCGGCGCTCACCGTCGTCCGTGAGGCATCGACGTGCTCGATGATCTCGACCGCGGCGTCGTGTCGGTCCGCAGTCAGGCGCGCCGCGATCGCATCGACGAACCCGGCGATGAAGCTGCGCCGCCACGACGCGGTCGCGCTGGCGCTCGACGTCCTCGGCCGGGCCTCCGCCATCGCGGTCGCCAGCTGCACCAACAGGCTGGTCACGAGCGACTCGACCAGACGCAGGTCCGAGCGGAACCCGACCACCGAGACCCGCTCGAACGGCGAGCCGGGGTCGACGAAGCGCACGGCCCGACAGCCGAACGCGACCGCGACCTCGTTGACCAGCACCGCCTGCTGGGCCACGTACGGCCGCCGCAGCTCGATCACGATCGAGTCGGGGTGGTCGCGCTC
>DATEEV010000342.1:0-6001 GCA_035281005.1 Microthrixaceae bacterium
GATCCCGAGGTCCATCGCCGCCCGAGCGTATCGGCCGACGGTGAGTTGGCTCGTGGTCCCTCCGCCACCCACGATGGTGCTCGTGGCCGACGCAACCGCATCACCCGATCCGCTCACGGTCGCGGTCGTGTTGGCGGCAGGTGGTGGCTCGCGCTGGGACGGGCCCGGTCACAAGCTCCTGGCCGAGCTCGACGGGATGGCGGTCGTGCAGCGAGCGGTGCGCGCCGCGGTCGACGCCGCGATCGGGCCGGTGGTGGTCGTCACCGGGGCCGTGCCGCTCGAGGAGCTGGTCGCCGGGGTCGAGGTCGTGGTCAACGACCGGTGGGCGAGCGGGCAGGCGTCGTCCCTGCAGCTCGGGATCGCACGGGCGGACGCGCTCGGGGCGGACGCGGTCGTCGTGGGCCTGGGCGACCAGCCGGCGGTTGGTGTCGACACCTGGCGTGCGGTCGCAGCGGGCCGCGGGCAGATCGCCGTGGCCACCTACGACGGCGACCGTCGACCACCGGTCCGCCTCGCCCGCGAAGTCTGGTCGCTGCTGCCCGAATCCGGCGACGAGGGGGCCCGGGCGCTGCTCCGGCTTCGGCCCGAGCTCGTCACGGAGGTAGCGTGCGCGGGCGACCCGCGGGATGTCGACCGCATGGAGGATCTGGGCCGATGGAGTTGACCAACGAGTTCTCGGTGGATGTGTCGATCGATCGGGCGTGGGCCGTGCTCACCGATGTCGAGACGATCGCCCCCTGTCTGCCCGGAGCCCAGCTCCAGGAGATCGAGGGCGAGGAGTATCGCGGCGTGGTGAAGGTCAAGGTGGGCCCGATCACTGCCCAGTACAAAGGCGCCGCAACGTTCATCGAGCGCGACGAGGACGCTCGGCGCGTGGTCATCAAGGGCGACGGACGCGACACCCGGGGTCAGGGCACCGCCACCGCGATGATCACGGCGCAGCTGACCGAGGCAGGTCCGGAGCGCACGACGGTGGCGGTGTCGACCGATCTCACCGTGACCGGCAAGGTCGCGCAGTTCGGCCGAGGGGTGATGGCCGACGTGTCGGGCAAGCTCATGGACCAGTTCGCGGTCAACCTCGCCACCACGGTGCTCTCGCCGGGTGCGCAGGCCGCATCCGCACCCTCCGAGGCACCCGAGCCCGCCGCGGCCGGAGCCGGAGATGCGAGCCGCCCCGCCGCAGGCGACGCAGACAGAACGACCAACGGCACGGGTGGGGCCGTCCCGGTCGTTCGCACCGTGGATCAGCCCGAGGCCGCCCCGATCGATCTGGTCGGCACGGCTGGCGGCTCGGTCGCCAAGCGGGTGGTGCCCGTCCTCGGTGTCGCCGTGCTGATGTTGCTCGTCCTGCGGTGGCTTCGCCGTCGGGGCTGACGCGCCGGTGATCGATGGTGTCCCGGTGGTCGTCACCGACGAGGCTGTCGTCGTCGTGACCGACGACGCCGCCTACGTCGAGGCCTGCCTCGGACGACGCCCGCAGAGCCGGTGGGCGGTCGCCGCCCGCGACGACATCGGGCGACCCACCGTGATCCGCAACGAGCCCTTCCTCGACGACGGCACCCCGATGCCGACCCGCTACTGGCTGATCGACCCCGCGTTGTCACGACGCATCGGCACCCTCGAGTCGGATGGTGGCGTGCGCCGGGCCGAGGCCGAAGTCGACCCGCGGGAGCTGGCGGCTGCTCACTCGGCGTACGCGACCGAGCGCGACGCGGCGATCCCCGTCACCCGCCGCGGGCCTCGTCCTTCCGGCGGCGTGGGGGGCACCGCTCGAGGCGTGAAGTGCCTGCACACCCATTACGCCTACTTCCTCGCCGGTGGTGACGACCCGGTGGGCCGATGGGTCCATGAGCAGCTCGCAGGCCCCTCGGACGGGGTGGCTCGCGAGGTGTCCGGAGGTGCCACGGCCGGCGAGGGCCGGCCGTCGTGAGCCCCAGGTACGCCGCGATCGACTGCGGCACGAACTCGACCCGGCTGCTCATCGGTGACGGCGTCGCGACCGACGAGCGGTTGATGCGCATCACCCGCCTCGGTGCCGGGGTCGACGGCACCGGTCGCCTCGCCCCCGACGCCATCGAGCGAGTGCTCGCCTGTCTCCGCGACTTCCGCGCGGTGATGGATCGCCACGAGCTCGCCGGCGTCCGGATGACGGCGACCTCCGCGGCGCGCGACGCCGCCAATCGCGACGACTTCTTCGGCCCCGCGACGGAGATCATCGGCACTGCACCAGAGTTGCTCACGGGTCGCGAGGAGGGCGAGCTCTCCTTCCGCGGCGCCACCGCCGAGCTGGACGTGAACGACGGGCCCTTTCTGGTGGTCGACATCGGCGGCGGGTCGACCGAGCTCTCGTACGGAACGACCGAGTGCGAAGCGACGACCTCGCTCGACGTCGGATGCGTGCGGATGGCCGAGCAGTTCCTCCACTCGGACCCCCCGGCCCCCGAGGAGCTCGCCGCGTGCATCCAAGTGCTGCAGCTCCACATGGACGACGTGCGCCGCGAGCTCCCCATGGTCGCCGACGCCCGCCGGTTGATCGGCCTGGCCGGCACCGTGTCGGCCGTCGCGGCGATCGAGCAGGGCCTCGCTGAGTACGACCGGGCGCGAATTCACCACTTCGAGCTGACCAAGGCGGCGGCCGAGGACGTGTTCCGGACCCTGGCCACCGAGGCGTTGGCCGACCGGCTCCACAATCCCGGCCTCGAGCCGGATCGGGCGGACGTGATCGTGGGTGGTTGCTGCGTGCTCGTGAGCGTGTTGCGAGAGTTCGGGTTCGCGAGTTGCCTCGTGTCGGAGTCGGACATCCTCGACGGGCTCGTCCTCTCCCAGGGCGGACGGGCCACGGCCGAGCGCAGAGCGACAGAGGCCCAGCGCAGAGCGACAGAGGCCCAGCGCAGAGCGACAGAGGGAACGCCCCCGTAGGATGCGCCGCCGTGAGCGTGGCTGACCGCCTCCTGATGGGCCCGGGACCGGGCAACCCCTACCCCGAGGTCATCTCGGCGTTCACGCGGCCCGTGCTCGGTCACCTGGATCCCGACTTCCTCGAACTGCTCGACGAGACCAACGACCGGCTCCGGCAGGTCTGGCAGACCGAGAACGAGTTGACGTTCCCGCTCTCGGCAACCGGTTCGGCGGGCATGGAGGCGTGCTTCGTGAACGTGGTCGAGCCCGGCGACGTCGTGGTCGTCGGGGTCAACGGCGTGTTCGGCGCCCGGATGTGCGAGGTCGCCTCGCGCGCCGGTGCCGAGGTGGTGCGCGTGGAGGCACCGTGGGGTGAGCCGATCGACCCGGAACGGCTGCTCGCGGCCCATCCCGCGCCGAAGGTCATCGCGGTCGTGCACGCGGAGACGTCGACGGGCGTGCGCAACGACGTCGCCCCGCTCGGCACCGCCAAGGGCGACGCGCTGGTGCTGGTCGATTGCGTCACGTCGCTCGGCGGCATCGAGGTCGACATCGACGGCTGGGGCATCGATCTCGCCTACTCGGGCACGCAGAAGTGCCTGGGCGTCCCACCGGGGCTCTCCCCCGTGACGTTCTCGGCCCGGGCGAGGCAGCGTTTCGTCGAGCGCTGTCAGAGCTGGTACCTCGACGTCTCGATGATCGCCGAGTACGTCGGGTCGAAAGCAGCCCGCTCGTACCACCACACGGCGCCGATCTCGATGATCTATGGGCTCCACGCCGGCCTCGGGGTGTTGCTCGAGGAAGGGCTCGAGGAATCCTGGGCCCGACATGCCCGGTGCGCGACGCTGTTGCACGAGGGGCTCGAGGCGAGGGGGATGAAGCTGTTCGCGCCGCCGTCACATCGTCTGCCCGAGCTCACCACCGTGTGGATCCCGGACGGTGTCGACGACGCGGCGGTGCGTCAGGCCCTGCTGGTCGACCATGGCATCGAGATCGGTGGGGGGTTGGGGGAGTTCGCGGGGAAGGTCTGGCGGATCGGGTGCATGGGCCACACGGCTCGTCGACGCAACGTCGAGGCCCTGCTCGCCGCGCTCGACGAGCAGTTCGGGTGAGCGCTATGTGGTCGAAGCGCTCCACCCGCAGTCCGTCGACGGCGGCGGCGACGACCACACTCATCGGGCGCCGGCTGCTGTTGCGACCTCTCGTGGTGAACGACTTCGACGCCTGGCGCGAGGTCCGGCGCCGCTGTCACGACTGGCTCACGAAATGGGAGCCGTCGCGACTTCCGGGCGCTCCCGACTCGGTGGAGAGCCGCCAGGCGTTCGGGGCCCGGTGCGGTGCGCGGGCACGCGAGATCCAGCTCGGCACCGGCTACGGCTTCGGGATCTTCGTCGACGGTCGCTTCGGCGGCGAGATCAACCTCAACTCGATCCACCGCGGCGCGTTCCAGAGCGGCTACGTCGGCTACTGGATCGATGAGGCGCTCGCCGGTCATTCGTACATGCCCGAGGCGGTCGTGTTGTTGCTCCGGTTCGGCTTCGACCAGATCGGCCTGCACCGACTGCAGATCTCGATCATCCCCCGCAACACGCCGAGCCGGCGCGTCGTCGAGAAGCTCGGCTTGCGCAACGAGGGGGTCGCCGAGCGCTACCTCGAGATCAACGGCGTGTGGGAGGACCACATCCGCTACGCGATCACCGTCGAGGAGTGGGAGGAGCGTCGTGACGAGCTCATCGGAACCTGGGCGTACTGAGGTCCCGATCCGCGTCCCCTCCCCCGTGACCGTCTGGGGTACCGGCAACGTGGGCCGGGCCGCCATCGCGGCGGTCGTGGCCGACCCGCGCCTCGAGCTCGTCGGCGTCATCGTCTCCTCCCCGGACAAGGAGGGCCGCGACGCGGCGGACCTCGCCGGTCTCGACCGGTCGACAGGGGTGCTCGCCACCCGTGGCGTCGTTACCCTCGCCGGGTCCTCGGCGGTGGTCTACGCCGCGTCGGGGGATTTCCGTCCCGACGATGCCCTCACCGACATCGAGGCCTGCCTCCGGGCCGGGGCGAGCGTCGTGACCCCGGCGGTCTATCCGCTCTACGACCCGACCACCGCCCCGGCCGCGGTCCGCGATCGGATGCTCGCGGCCGCACGAGCTGGCGGCTCGGCCCTGTTCGCGTCGGGAATCGACCCCGGCTGGGGCAACGACGTGCTGCCCGTGCTGTTGTCAGGGCTGTGCGTCGGCGTGCGTGAGATCCGCGCCCAGGAGATCTTCGATTACAGCGACTACGACGCCGAGGCATCGGTTCGCGACCTGGTCGGCTTCGGTCACCCGCTCGACTACGAGCCGCCGATGGTGGCGCCGACCGTGCCCACGATGGTCTGGGGCGGCCAGCTGCGAATGATGGCGCGGGCGCTCGGCCTCGAGCTCGACGAGATCGTCGAGCATGTCGATCGGTTGCCGCTCGATGCCGACGTCGACACCAGGCTGGGTCGGTTCGACCGCGGCACGCAGGGCGCCCTGCGCTTCGAGGTGCGTGGAGTCGTCGCCGGCCGCGAGCGCCTCGTCATCGAGCACGTCACCCGCATCACCCCCGACGTCGCGCCCGAATGGCCCCGGCCGCCCGCCGGTGCCGACGGTGCGCATCGGGTGATCATCGACGCGACGCCCCGCCTCGAGGTGACCGTCGAGGCGATCGACACCGACGGCAGCCGCGCCGGCGGGGGAAACGCCACTGCCGCCACCCGACTCACCGCGGCGATTCCCTGGTTGGTCGACGCGGTTCCGGGCCTCTACGACGCGTTCGACGTTCCCCTCGGCCCCGCAGTCAGCTGGGCCGACTGAACGCTCGGCTCCGAGCGTCGAGCCGCTCGACCGCTGCGGCGACGCCACCTCCCGTGAGGCACACTGGGGCGATGTTCATCGAGGTTCCCGAGGGAAAGCACCCGATCGTTCACGTGTGGGGCGACATGGTCCCCGGGATCGGGCCGGCCGCGGTCGACTTCTCCCAGGCCGTGTACGACCACACCACCCTCGGGCTCGAGGAGTTCGAGGCGGCGCGCCTCCGGATCGCCCAGCTCAACGGCTGCGTCTTCTGCAAGGACTGGCGCACCGAA
>DATEEV010000343.1:0-4125 GCA_035281005.1 Microthrixaceae bacterium
GCTCGGAGGCGAGCTGGCCCGGGATGGCGGAGTTCGGCCAGTACTCGAGGGCAGTCCGTCGCGCCGCGGCCTCGTCCTCCGCCCAGCACATCGTGATCTGGCCGTAGCGGGGTCCGTCGCCGCCACCGCGCTCGAACGCCTCGACCAGCTCCTCCGATGGAGCGGTCGACCAGAGCCCGTCGCCGACACGACCCGCCATCTCGGCCGACGTCGGCCCGAAGGCCGAGACGACAACCGGTGGAGGGGTCTCCGGGCAGGTGTGCAAGCGCGCGTTCTCGACCGTGAAGTGTTCGCCCCGGTGATCGACCGAATCGCCCGTCCAGAGCCGACGCATCACCTCGATCGCCTCCTCGAGCATCTCGCGTCGCTCCTCGATCGCGGGCCACCGCTGCCCGAGTACATGCTCGTTGAGTCGCTCCCCGGTGCCGACGCCAAGACTGAACCGCCCCGGCATCATGGCCGCGGCCGTTGCCGCGGCGTGGGCGACGACCGCGGGATGGATCCGCAGGATCGGGCAGGTCACCCCGACGGCGAGCGGGATGCGTTCCGTCGAGCACGCGACGCCGCCGATCGTCGACCAGACGAACGCGCTCTGACCCTGCCGCGACACCCACGGGTGGAAGTGGTCCGAGATGGTGAGGAACTGGAAACCCGCCGCCTCCGCATCGGCGGCGAGATCCACGAGGCGACGGGGCGGGTGCTCCTCGCTCGAGAGGGTGTAGCCGATCTTCATGTGACGGTCCTACCCGGCGGTCCCACGATCGAGACCGGTGAGACCATCGATCAGCTGGCGGCGGCTGTCACGGTGTCGACGAGGCGCTCGGCCTGATCGGTGTCGCCGCCCACCCCGATGCCTGACAACAGGGTGAGGGTGGCGAAATGCCGCTGGACGAGCGAGACGTCGGTCGGCCAGCCGGCTGCCGCCGGCTCAGGAGCACTGGGCCCGGCGTCGACCTCCACGGTGACGGACCGATCGTGCCCGGCTGCGAGGCGGATCGCGCCGTGCTCGGCCAGTCGTGCGCAACGCAGCGCCGGCTTCGGCTCGGAGGGGACGTTCAGGTTGACGACCAGGCCCTGCCACTCGTCATGGAGGGCGAGCACGCGCTCGGCGAGCTCGGCCGCGGCCACCAGCGTCTCGTCGTTGGGGCGAACGGCACTCACCGCGACGCCGGGCAGTCCGGCGAGGTGAGCGGTCAACGCCGCGCCGACCGTTCCCGAGTGCAGCACGGCGCGCCCGAGGTTCGGCCCGAGATTCACCCCGCTCACGACGGCGTCCGGCGGCTCGCCCAGCAGGCCCGACGACGCCGCGAGCACGCACATGGCCGGGGGCGCCGCCATGGCATGCACCTCGATGTCGCCCAGACCGGGGAGCTCGACGCGATCCGACACGATCGAGGATCCGGCGTGCAGCAGGCCGAGCCCCGTGCCCGAGCCGCTGGCGTCGTCGGCGGGAGCCACCACGACCACCTCGTGACCCACCTCGGCGAGACGGCGTGCGACCGCGTGCAGGCCGACCGACGAGACCCCGTCGTCGTTGGTCACCAGCACGCGCACGGCTCGACCTTCAGGCCCCAGCGGCGCACGCGGCGTCCCGCGTGCTTTCGGGGTGGAGGTGGAACACGCGGTAGCGCTCGGCGATGACCGGTCGCGCCACGTTCCGGACCCTCACGCCGCCCGGAGTCCGCCCGCGCTCGGACCCGCGGTGCGCGTGGCCGTGGATGGCCAGGTGCGGACAGGCCAGGTCGATCGCCTCGGCGAGCAGGTAGCTGCCGAGGAACGGATGGATCTGGAGTGGCTCACCGACGAGGGTCTCGGGGATCGGCGAGTAGTGCAACAACGCGATCGTGAGGTCGGTGTCGAGCGCCTCGAGGGCGCGACCCAGCTGCTCGGCGGTCTCGCGCGTGTGACCGGCGAACGCCTTCATCTCCGGCTCGCCGAACTCGGTGGCGCAGGCACCGGCGAAGCCCCCACCGAAACCCTTCGCGCCGGCGATGCCGACCGTGGTGTGGCCGAGGTGGATCGTCGTCACGTCGCCCTCGAGCACCTGCACCCCGCTGGCGCCGAGCACATCGACGAGCTCGGGCACCCGGCCGGCGTGATGGTCGTGGTTGCCCAGCACCGCGACCACAGGGATGGCGATGTGGTCGAGGCGGTCAGCCAGGACCTTGGCCTCCTCGATGTCACCACCGCGGGTGAGGTCCCCCGCGAGGAGCAACAGGTCGGCGCGCTCCTCGACGTCGTCGAGCCCGACGTCGTCCGCGCCGTCGACGCCGATGTGCAGATCGCCGACCGCGGCGACGCGCACCGTCATCGCGGATCACCGCGATCGCTGGCCTCGTGCTCCTCGAGCACATCCTCCTCGCCGACGCCTCGGTCAGCCGGGCGGCAGACCACGAGGTCATCCACGACACGCCACCCCGGCGCCGACCCGTTCACGACCTCGATCACGTGGGTCCGTTCCGCCGCCGAGTCGACGCAGCCGGCGAGTCGCACCCGATGCTCGACCACCGCGACCTCGATCCCGAGCAGGTGCGTGCGCGGATCCTCCGCCAGCGCCGTCACCACATGAGCCACGACGTACTCGGCCGGTTCCATACCCATACCTCCGCGCGTCACCGGTCCACGGTCACGAATGTGTGAGCGAGTGGTGCTCGGAGTGGACGAGGTCGTACAGCGAGCGGACCGCGGCCGGTTGCACGGTGAGGTCGTTGGACTCGGCGTAGAGCAGCAGAGCGAGCACCCGGCGAGGGCCGAACCGGCGAGCTCTGGCGACCAGGTAGTCCCAGTCGAGCTCACCCCTTGCCACCAGGCCGAGGGCGTCGAACCAATGGTGAGGGCTGTGCTCGGCGCTTGCCACGGCCTTGATGACGAGCAGATCCTCGGGCCCCACGGTCTTCACCAGGCGCCCCTTGAACTCGTCCTCGCGGGCATGGTCGAGCATGTCGGCGTCGAGGTAGATGTCCCCGATCGATCGGAAGATGATGTCGACGAGCACCCCGCGCCGGAAGGCCTTGTACAGCCACGACGGGTCCTCGAGTCGGGTCTCGAATCCACTCTCACCCAGTCGCTGCAGCAGGCCGTCGGCGTCCTCGGGGTGGACGAGCAGATCGATGTCGTCGGTGAGTCGGGGACGTGAAAGCGTGGCGGTGCCGACTCCTCCGATGAACAGGTACCGGAAACCCTGGCCCTCGAGGCAGTCGACGAGGTCGGCGAACGCAGCCCGGTACGCGTCCGCGTCCGGTCGCTCGCCTTCCGGATAGTGGCGTCCCACGCGTGCTCCTATCGGTCGAGATTCCAGTGCAACTGGAAACGTGCCCGCCGACAGCCGGTTCCAGACAAGCGCCCAAGAACGCGCATCAGGACGTTTCGCCCCGAACCAGTTCGGGTAGTCAGCCGACAGAGCGGCGATCGGCGCCGACGGGACGAAACGAAGGGAGCCGGCCATGGCCGACCATGTAGAACACAGGGAGATCGTCGACGACGGCGTCAACACCCGAGCGGCCGAGGTCGACACCCACAGGATGGAGATCAGCCCCGGGCGCTGGATCCTCGGCATCGTGGGACTCGTGCTCGGCATCGTCGGCGTCGTCGTGCTGGTTGACGCCGGCATCGACTCCAGCCTCGAGACCCCCGTGGTCGACGTGCTGGGCATGGGCCACAGCGCAATCGTCGGCCTGGTCGAGCTCGGCGCCGGCGTGCTGCTGGTGATGAGTGCCGCGAGCGAGTCGACACGCCCCCTTGGCAGCTTCATCGGCGCCCTCCTTCTGGTCGCCGGCGTCGTCGGCGCAGCGATGTCAGAGGACACCCGCGCCGATCTCGGCCTGACGACCGAGGCGGCATGGTTCGTCGCGATCTGCGGCCTGATCGCCCTCCTCGCTGGACTCTTCGGGTACCGCGTGCGTACTCGTCGCCGGGTCCAGACCGCCTGAACAGACCACCCGAACCCCATCAACTGCGCCCAGATCCAACTGAGCCAGCCAACCAAGAAAAGGAGCAACGCCCATGTGGATTCTCTGGGCAATCATCATCGGACTGATCGCCGGAGCGCTCGCTCGGCTGGTGGTCCCAGGACGCGACGACATGTCGATCGTGGCAACGCTGGTGCTGGGCCTGGTCGGCTCGCTC
>DATEEV010000344.1:0-4477 GCA_035281005.1 Microthrixaceae bacterium
GGTCAATCGCTCGGCGGACCGCGCCGCGCGTGCCGCCGCGCTCGCTGGCGAGGCCGGCGCCGTGGGTGGGGTGGAGTCGCTTTCGAGCGCCGACGTCGTGGTGAACGCGACACCGGTCGGCATGGGCGAGGACACCTCGACTCCCTTCGATCCGTCCCGTATCAGCCGTGGCCAGACGGTGGTGGACCTCGTGTACCACCCGCTGCGGACCACGCTGTTGGTCGAGGCGGCCGCTCGCGGCGCCCGGGCCGTCGACGGGCTCGGGATGCTCGTGGGTCAGGCCGCGCTGTCGTTCGAGCTCTGGACGGGGCATCCCGCGCCTGTCGACGCCATGCGGGCAGGTGCGTTGGAGGCCATCGAGGACCGATCTGACGCGAACGCACCACCCTGACGAATTCCTACCGAGCCGGACATCGCCAGTGCGCGGCTCGCTCACCGATCCGGGTGTAGGAGCAACGAGGTGACCCAAGTGGAGATGGCCGAGATCGTGCTGGCACCGACAGGTCGCAACCGGGCAGGCTGTGGCGCCTCGGGGCCACATCGCCCCGTGGCGATCTGTGCGGTCGGCCGACACGACCCATCGACGGATCGCAGAGGTGGAGAGAAGTGACGTTGAGGCTTGACGACCTGATCGACGACCGGTTCCCGATCGACGACGAGTGGGTCCGCGCGGCGCGTGCTTCGCTCGGACCGGTTTCGAGCGATGGCCGGGTGCGGGACGTGGCCAGAGGCTGGCTGCAGACCGGCACCGGGGATGCCGGGGCCGTGCGACTGGTCGACATGCTGTTCGTGCTCACCTCCGAGCACCTCGGGTTCGGCCGCACCGACGACGTGGTCGCGCCCGAGTGGCTGGACCTGTCAAGGGTCGTGGCACTCGATGCACTCGAAGGCTTGCCTCATCCGCTCATGTCGGTCGAGGTGCAACTCACCGACGGTTCCACACTGCTGGTCGGTTGGACCGATGAGTTCTGCGAGTTGGTCGTCGAGCTCCTCGTCGCCATGCGCGACGCGAACGACGACTCCGACCGCATGCCGCCGGAGCTGGCGGACCCATCCGTGGTCGCCGCGGTCGAGGACCCGTCGACGATCGACTCCCTCTCGCCCAGCACATGGGTCGAGTCGCCGGTCGAGGGCGGACCGTCACCGGCGTCCGAGCCCGAGGCGCGCCCCGACCCGTTCTCGCCTCCGGCGGAGCCCGACTCGTGGTTCTCCATCGACCCGGCGCCCTTCACGGTGGACGCGCAGGTCGAATCTCCGACCGAGGTCGGCCCGCCGCTCGATACGTTCGCTCCCGTCGCCGATGAGCCGGACCACACCATCGACACCGCCGACCATCCCATCGACACCGCCGACCATCCCATCGACCCGTCGATCGAGGCGGCCAGCGACCCGATCATGGGCCGAACCGACGAGTTTGTCGAGGACCCGTGGGCCGCGACCTCCGAGTCCAGTGAGCTCCACGAGGAGCGGCTGGAGGCCTTCTTCGCCCCGGTGTTCGACGACGAGCCCCTCGTCTCCGGGCCGTCGCCCGACCCGGAGCCGCCACCCGCCGATCACGTGGTGCCCGCGGCGTTCGCCAACCGTTCCCTCGTCTGGCCCGAGCCGTTCCGCGGGGTCACCTTCCTCGGCGGTCACCCCGAGCACCAGCGGCGCCGCAAGAACGTGACCCTCCAGCTGACTCCCGCCGGCGTGGCGGCGGTGTCCTCCGGCTTCAACTCGTGGAAGCTCCACGTCCCATGGGACGAGGTCGTCGACATCGAGTTCGAGGGGCCCGACGAGGTGAAGTTCACGCACAACGAGAAGATCTCGATGAACGGGTCCGCGATGATCGTGTCATTCGCCGACGAGACCTCCATGGTCTTCGAGATCCGCGGGCAGCGGCCTTCGACCCTGCGTTCGGCGCTGGCACCGATCCTGTCGGCCGTGCGCACCCATCGCGCGAACCTCGGCTTCGCCGCGAGTGGCGGCGACCTCGACGAGCCCTACAACTTCTGATCGAATCCCCGGACGCGGTCGCGAGAACCGGGGACGGCTCGCGGAACCACGCCCGATACTCTCGCCCGCGTGACTGGGCCGAGCACCGAGGAGACATCCGCCGCGCCGGCGGTGTGCCTGATCGGCATGCCCGGCGCCGGTAAGTCCACGCTCGGGCCGATGCTCGCGGCGCGGCTGGGCGCCCGTTTCGTCGACCTCGACCACGAGGTCGAGCGGGTCGCGGGCCGGGCCGTCGCCGAGATCTTCGAGACCGACGGCGAGGAGAGCTTCCGCAGACTCGAGGCCGAGGCACTCGGAGGCCTCGTGGTCCGGGGCGGTGTGGTGGTGGCCTGCGGCGGCGGGATCGTGACGACCGAGGCGGGACGAGCCGCGTTGGCCGGTGCCCGCACCGTGCTGCTCGAGGTCGAGCTGGCCGAGCTCGAGACCCGGATCGCGGCCCAGCCCGTGGACCGTCCGCTGCTCGCGGGCGACCTGGGCGCTCGTCTCGTCGAGCTCGACCGGGATCGTCGTGACGCGTACCGGGCCGCCGCCGACGTGATCGTCGACGCCGGCTCGCTCCCGAGGGATGTCGTCGTCGACCGACTCGTGGCGGCACTGGAGGCCAGATCGTGATCGGGGCCGGATCGTGATCGAGGTCGAGGTACCCCTCGGTGACCGTTCGTACCGGGTGCTGGTCGGGGCGGGAGCTCGCCACGAGCTGTCATCGATGCTGCCCGAGGGGACGCGTCGCTGCGCGCTCGTCACCCAGCCCGGCATCCCGGTCGAGGTCGACCCGGGTCTCCCCTTCGACACCTTCGAGATCGGGCTGGGTGAGGAGCACAAGACGCTCGCCGCCATCGAGGCTCTGTGCTCGGCCTTCGCCCGCTGGGGCCTGACGCGAGCCGACTGCGTGGTGGGCGTCGGTGGGGGTCTCGTCACCGATGTGGCGGGGTTCGCGGCGTCGGTCTACCACCGGGGCCTTCCGGTGGTGCACGTCGCCACGACCCTCCTCGGCCAGATCGATGCTGCCATCGGCGGAAAGACGGGAGTGAACCTCCCTGAAGGGAAGAACCTCGTGGGCGCCTACTGGCAGCCGGCGGCCGTGCTGTGCGACACCGAGGTGCTCGACTCGTTGCCGCCCCGCGAATATCGCAGCGGCCTCGGTGAGCTGGCGAAGTACCACTGGCTCGGCGGGGGCCGCCTCGACGAAATGCCCCTCGACGAGCGCGTCGCCGCGTGCGTGCGCATCAAGGCCGCCGTGGTGGCCGCCGACGAGCGCGAGGGCGGCCGGCGCGCCCTACTGAACTATGGGCACACCCTTGCCCACGCGATCGAGACCGCGGGGACCTACGACCTGCGCCACGGCGAGGCCGTCGCGGTCGGTCTCGTCTTCGCCGCGGAGCTGGCCCGCCGCGCCGGCCGCATCGACGCCGCGGCGGTCGCCGAGCATCGCCGGGTCGTCGGTGCCTACGACCTGCCCGCCGAGCTCCCCGACGGGCTCGACGATGGGGAGCTGATCGAGCTGTTCGGGCGCGACAAGAAGGCAACGCGGGAGCTCACCTTCGTGCTCGACGGGCCCGACGGGCTCGAAGTCGTCGCCGGGGTCGACGAGGTCGCGATCCGCGGGGCGCTCGCCGCGGTGCGCCGGCCGTGACCAGCCCGGTCCCATCCGTGGCCCCGCCGTATCCTGAGCAGATGGACCGCATGTCGGTGCTCCTGTTGTCGGGGCCGAACCTGAACCTGTTGGGCGAACGCGAGCCTGAGCACTACGGCACCGCGACGCTCGATGATCATGTGAAAGCGGCCATCGAACGCGCCGAACAGCTCGGCCTCGACGTGGTCCACCACCAGTCGAACCACGAGGGAGCGCTCGTCGACCTGGTGCAGGAGGCTCGCGGCCGCCACGACGCGATCGTGATCAATGCCGCCGCCTTCACCCACTCGTCGTGGGCGTTGCACGATGCCCTCGCGGCCTTCGACGGCCCGATCGTCGAGCTGCACCTCTCGAATCCCGATTCGCGGGAGGCGTGGCGGCGCACCTCGGTGATCAGCCCGGTCGCGACCGGAGTGATCTCCGGGTTCCGAGGTGCCGGCTATCGCCTGGCAGTCGACGCCGTCGCCGGACTGCTGAGCACACCATGAGCGTCCTCCCGACCAAGCCGCTGCCGACCGACGCCCTGCCCCCACTGATGGTCGGGCCCCGGCTCGACCGGCTGCGAGCATCCCTGTCCGAAGCCGGATGCGACGCCCTGCTGCTCACACACCTCACCAACATCCGGTACCTCACCGGGTTCACCGGGAGCGCGGCGTTGCTCCTGGTCTCGGCCGATGACGCTCTCATGGTGACCGACGGCCGATACGGGGAACAGGCCGCCGACCAGCTCGGATCGGCAGGTGCCGGGGTGCGGCTCGAGGTGTCGGGCGATGGCCAACGCGAGATCGTCACCGCCGCCGCGGCGGGAGCCGGCACCGTCGGGCTCGAGGCCGAGCACGTGAGCTGGGC
>DATEEV010000345.1:0-5896 GCA_035281005.1 Microthrixaceae bacterium
AGCAGGCCGGCGCCGAACCCGCCGGTCCAGAAGAACGGCATCGGGATGTACAGCCGCTCGCCGTGCAGGACCCGTCTCGCGTCGAGGCCCGCCGCCGTCGCGCGCAATGCTCCGCCGTGGGTGTGGATGGTGCCCTTCGGAGTCGAGGTGCTGCCCGAGGTGAACAGCACGACCATGTCGTCGACAGGACGGACACGGTCCTCGAGGGAGCGAACCAGTGCCGTCGGCGCGCTCGCATCCGGGATCGCGTCGGTGTGCCAGGCGTGGCGCAGCGACGGCAGGGCGGCGTGGCGTTCGCCGGCATCGCCCGCGGCGCGGATGCCGGGCGCGACGGCCTCGAGCTCGGCGAGGTGATCCCGGCCGCGCACGTCCGGCGCGGCGACCAGGTGCGAGACGTCGGCGGTGGCGAGCTGGGCCACCAGTTCGGGCGACCGCAGCAGTGTGCTGAGCGGAACCAGCACCGCGCCGATGCGCATCACGGCGTAGGCCACGACGGCCCACTCGACGCCGTTCGGGGCCAGCAGCCCGACACGATCGCCCGAGCCGACGCCCGCCTCGACAAGGCGCGCCGCGAGCGACGCGCTGGCGTCGTCGAGGTCTGCGTAGGTGACGGTGCCGTCGTCGGCGACGAGCGCGGCGAGGTCGCCGTCGGACTCACGGCGAAGGGCCAGCAGCGCGGGGATGGTCTCCGGAAGATCGGTGGGAGCTGGAAACATCTAGAGGTCAACCCTAGGATGGAAACCTCTAGATGTTAAAGCCTTGCGTCACGCCGAGCTCGAGGCCAGGACGCAGCCCAGGAGGCCATGCGGTGAGCGACGGTCGAGTTCGCATGGAGCGAGATGACGAGTCGGGGATCGCCCGCGTCACGCTCGACAACCCGGAACGCAAGAACGCCTGGGACCCGGAGATGCGACGGGTGCTCGGCGCCCATCTCGAGGACCTCGCGTACGACGACGACATCAAGGTCGTGGTGCTCCGCGGCGAGGGCGGGGTGTTCAGCACCGGCGCCGACATGAACAACGCCTACAGCTGGTACGGCGATGGCGAGAAGAACGAGAGCGCGCAGGACGGCGAGGGAGCGAAACGCCCTCGTCGGCCCAGCCAACGCCGCCGACTGCTCGTCGACCGCCGGACCTTCGACTTCTACCAGTTCTTCCTCGGCTACCCGAAGGTCACCGTGGCTGAGGTCTCCGGGTACGCGCTCGGTGGCGGGTTCGAGTTGGCGCTCATGGCCGACATCGCTGTCGTCGGCAGCGACACGGTGATCGGGATGCCGGCCACCCGATTCCTCGGCCCGGCGCTCGGCTCGGTCCACATGTTCTTCCACCGGCTTGGCCCGGTCCTCGCCCGACGACTCATGCTCACCGGCGACACCATCGAGGCCTCGGAGGTGGCCCACCTCGGCGTGTTCACCGAGGTGGTCGAGCCCGACACCGTCGAGGCACGCGCGAACTGGTGGGCGACGAAGGCGTCACGGATGCCCGCGGATGGCATCGTCATGGCCAAGGAGGCGTTCCGGCTGGTCGAGCAGCTCTCCGCCTACCAGGGCGAGGCGGTGCTCAGCCCGCTGTTCCACGCGTACGGCACCAACCTCCAGTTCGACGAGGACGAGTTCAACTTCGTGAAGGTCCGAGCCGAGCACGGCACCCGGCGCGCCTTCGAGATGCGCGACGAGCACTTCGAGATCCCCGAGCCGTAGCGCGTCGTTCAGGGATTGCCGGTCGCCTCCACCGCGTCGGCCGCGACCTCCTTGGCCCAGCGGTAGTCCGCCTTGCCGCTCGCGTGCCGTCGAACCGAGGCGCACACGGCGATCGCTCGCGGGGCCTTGAAGCGGGCGATCCGGGCCGCCACGAACTCGCGCAGCTCGGCGGGGTCGAGCGCCGCCCCCTGCCGCGGCGCGACCACCGCCACGACCTCCTGGCCGAAGCGCTCGGATGGTCGACCCACCACCAGGGCGTCGGCCACGTCGGGATGGGTGAGGAGCGCCAGCTCGACCTCCTCGACGAAGACCTTCTCGCCTCCGGTGTTCACGACCAACGAGTCACGGCCGAGCACCTCGATCGACTCGTCCGCGCGACGTCGGGCGCGGTCGCCGGGGATGGAGAGGCGTTCGCCGGCGACGATCGGGAAGGTCGCCTCGGTCGTGTCGCGGTCGCCGAGGTAGCCGAGCGGAACGCGGCCGCGGCGGGCGGTCCACCCGATCTCGTCGTCGCCGGGGTCGAGCTCCCGCGTCAGGTCCGCACTCACGACGGTGGCGCCCACCGCGGGTCGCAGCGGCGCGGGCGCAGCACCCCTGACCCGACCGCCGTACGCCATCCCTCCCGTCTCCGACGCGCCGTAGCCCTCCACGACCAGCACGTGGGGCAACAGCTCGAGGAGCTCGTCGACGAGGTGCTCGCTGGTGACCGCTCCCCCGGTGCCGATCATCCCCATCGCGCTCAGGTCGTACGGATGCCGGCGCAGTTCGTCGATCACCGGTCGCACATGCGCGTCACCGACGAGCGACATCATCGAGGCACGCTCCCGTTCGGCGATGCCGAGCACGCGGGCGGCGTCGAAGGCCGTCGCGTCCTCGTGCACGAGCACCGGCGCTCCCGCGTGCAGACCGCTGAACGCGGTCCACTGGGCCGCAGCGTGCATGAGCGGGGGCACGGCATACCAGGGCCCGGCCTGGTTGTCGCGGGCGGTCGCCGCGATCGAGTCCGCGGTTGCCTCAGCGGTCCCCGCCATGGCCGCGCAATAGATGTCGGCCTGACGCCAGAGCACCGCCTTGGGTCGGCCGGTGGTTCCTCCCGTGCACACGAGGTAGAGGTCGTCGGGCGATGGCTCCGGCAGATCGCCGACCGGCGTCGAAACCGCCTGCTCGTAGGGAGTGCTCCCGGGGAGGGGCTCGAAGCCGGAGCCGTCGTCGACGTCGACCAGCACGAGCTCGGATGTGTCCACGGAGGACCGGTCGCACGCGGCCGTCAGCAGGGGCCCGTAGCGCCGGTGGTACACGACCGCTCGCGGTCCCACGTCGGTCAGCAAGGCCGCGAGCTCGGCGGGGCGGTAGTGCTGGTTGACGTTGAACGGGACGGCTCGGGCCCGATAGGCGCCGAGCATCGCCTCGATGTACTCGGTGCCGTTGTGGAGCACGAGGGCGACGGGGTCCTGACCGTTCTCCCAACGCTCGAGCTCGGAGCGATCGGTGTGCGTGCCGAGACCGCGCGAGACGAAGAAGCTCGCGAGCCCTCGGGAGCGGTCACGCACCTCACCGAAGGTCCGCCGGACCTCCCCGCAGATCAGCATGTCCCGATCGGGCACGGCGGCGGCCACCACGTCGTGCACCGCGGCGAGCGCCCAGTCAGCCATGGGTCGACGCCGTCAGGGGAGCCTCGCGGGCAGGTGGGCGATGCCGTTGATGAAATTCGACGCCACATGGGTGGGCTCGCCGACCTCCAGCTCGGGCGCTCGTTCGACCAGAGCGCGCAGCATCTCGGACATCTCGAGCCGCGCGAGATGGGCGCCGAGGCAGAAGTGCGGGCCGACGCCGAAGGCGACGTGCGGGTTGGGCTCACGGAGCAGGTCGAGGCCGTGGGGATCGTCGAACGCGGCGGGGTCGCGGTTCGCGGCACCGAACCAGATCACGACCTTGTCGCCGGCGCGGACCTCCTGATCGCCGAGCACGAGGTCGCGCATCGCGGTGCGCCGGAACTGCTGCACCGGCGAGACGTGGCGGAGGAGCTCCTCGATCGCCGTGGAGTGGTGCTCGGGATGCTCGGCCATCCAGGCCCAGAGGCCGAGCCGGTCGAGGGCCAGCACCGAGCCGGTCACCGCGTTGCGGGTGGTCTCGTTGCCGGCGATCACCAGCAACAGCCAGAACATCTGGAACTCGGCATCGTCGAGGCGCTCGCCGTCGACCTCGGCATGCACGATGCGGCTGATGATGTCGTCGCGAGGATCGGCCCGGCGGTCGTCGGCCATGGCCTGGCCGTAGCCCATCATGCCGGCCAGGGCCTCCATCGAATCGGCCGCGTGCTGGGCCGCGCCGGGGTTGTCAGCTCCGAGCAGGGCGTTGCTCCACTCGAACATGAGGTGGCGGTCCTCCCGGGGCATGCCGAACAGGTCGGCCAGCACGCGCAACGGCATCTCGGCCGACACGGTCGTGACCAGGTCGAACTCGCCCTCGATCGAGGCGACGATGTCGCGGGCGTTCTGTTCGACCGACTCGTGAAGACGTTGGATGGATCGCGGCGTGAAGATCGGCTGGAGGATGCGTCGCAGCCGCGTGTGCTGCGGGTGATCCATGTTCAGCATCATCTGACGGAACATCGCCAGGCTCTCCTCGGAGAGGCTCGGCATGAACGTGCCCCCCGCCTGGGAGGAGAACCGCTCCTGGTCGCGGTCGACCTCGCTCACGAGCTCGTGCGCGGTGACCACCCAGAACCCGGGGCTGTCGACGAACTGGAGCATCGGGTTGTCACCCATCAGGCCCGCCATGGGCGGTTCGCCGTGCCACGCGATGCCACCGCGGCGCCGAAGCTCGTCGAACGCGTCGTGCGGCGGTCCGCCCGCGAAGGCAGCCGCCGATGCCAGGTCGACGTCGACGATGTCGGCCGCGAGGCGCGCCCCGGCCGGCGCGGTGGTCGGCGCTTCGGGCCACGGCGTGGCGGTCGTTGCCATCAACATCACCCCTCGAGGATGGTCGTCGCCGGACTGTAGCCAAACCTCTAGAGGTTTATCGACTCGGCTACGATCGCCCGCGAGCCGAGCAGGAGCAGTTGCCGATGTCGATCCTCGTGGAGCAACGCGGTGCGGTACGCATCGTCACCATCGACCGGCCGGAGCGGCGCAACGCCCTCGACCTGGCCGCGATGTCCGCCATCGGGCGCATCTTCACCGAGGCGATCGACGACGACTCGGTCGCGTGCCTCGTGCTCACCGGGTCCGGTGACAAGGCGTTCTCGGCCGGCATGGACCTGAAGGCCTTCGCCGCCGGTGAGCCGTCGATGCCACAGGACGGCTCACCGGGCCTCGAGGTCCTGTTGAGCAACGAGTACCCGAAGCCGATCGTCGGCGCGGCCAACGGCACGGCGCTCGCCGGGGGTTTCGAACTGCTGTTGTGCTGCGACCTCGTCGTGGCCGCCGAGGGCGCGGAGTTCGGGATCCCCGAGGCCACGCGCGGCCTCGTCGCCGCGGGCGGAGGAGTGCTGCTCCTCCCCCAGCGCATCCCGTTGGCGATCGCCATGGAGCTGGGCCTGACCGGTGCGCGGATCTCCGCCGAGCGCGCTCACGAGCTCGGCCTCGTCAACCGGGTGGTGCCCGCCGATCAGGTCCTCGACAGTGCGCTCGAGCTGGCCGACGCGGTCGCCGCCAGCGCGCCGCTCGCGGTCCGCTTCACCAAGGAGCACATGCGCGACGCCGCCCACAGCGGCAACGAGGACGGTCGACGCCGGTTCAGCGACGAAGTTGCCGCGATCTTCGCGAGCGAGGACGCAAAGGAGGGCGCGACCGCCTTCGCCGAGCGGCGCCCACCAGTGTGGAAGGGCCGCTGACGTGACGAACGTACGCAGCAACCTCCTCATCGGCGGCTCCTGGCAGGCGCCCTCGACCGATGCCACGTTCGAGGTCCGCTCCCCGCATGATCAGCGCCTGGTCGCCGTGGTGCCCAAGGCCGCCCCCGCGGATGCCGACATCGCGCTCGAACGCGCCCGCGCCGCGCTCGAGGGACCATGGGCCTCGTCGAGCCCGAAGGACCGAGCCGAGGTCATCCGCCAGCTGTCGCGCTCGCTCCAGGCACGCGGCGAGGAGATCGCCGCAACCGTCACCGACGAGATGGGCTCGCCGGCCAAGTTCTCGATCTTCGGCCAGGCCTTCGCCGCCACCTCGGTGCTCGACGGGTTCGCGGACCTGGCCG
>DATEEV010000346.1:0-3675 GCA_035281005.1 Microthrixaceae bacterium
AGGCCCTGGGTGCCGCGCTGATCGAGATGCGCCAGGCGGCCGACCCGCGCATCCCACTCGAAGTGGCATTGATTCGCGTGAGCGAGCCCGCCGCGGGTGACTCCGTCGACGAGCTCGTCGAGCGGGTCGCGCGGCTCGAGCATCAGCTGGAGAAGGCGATCGCGCGAGCGGGGAGTGCGCCAGCCGCGGCACCGGCTCGACCGGCAGTGGCTCCACCGCCGCGGCCACCGAGGCGAAAGGCCCAGGTAGCCGAGGCTCCAGCGGCTGATTCGCCAGCCGTGCCGACACCGGCTCCTCCCTCTCCGAAGCCTCAGCCCCAGGCCGCACCCAACGCGCCAGCGCCAGCGGCTGCGGCCCCGATCCGCGACCTACCGAGCGTCGAGCAGGTCGCCCGAGCGATGAACGAGCAGGTGCTCGGCACCTTGAAGGGCATCACCAAGGCCATCTACCAGGGCGGCCGCGTCGCTGCCGTCGCCGACGGTGCGGTCGTGTTCGCGCTCGGCAACGCTGCGACCCGTGACCGGGCCGAGAAGGTCCGCCCCGACGTCGAGGCGGCGCTCGCCGCGCACTTCGGTGTCGCCGTCCCCCTCCGACTCGTCGATGAGTCGTCGGTCAAGGACGTCGCCACCGCGCCGGCATCTGCCACCGTCTCGCCGCAGCCCGCCCCGACCGACGAGCCCGAGAGCATCGACGTCACCGACCTCGTCGACGCCTCCGACGCCCCCGCGACCGCGGCCGACAAGCTCACCCAGGCCTTCCCGGGTGCGGTCGTGGTGGACGATGCGTGAGCGCGGGACCCTGAGTGAGGGAGGCTGGTGACATGAGCGAACCCGAGCGACCCGATCTCGTGACCCCTGGCGAGCTCGTGCCGAGTGACCCCGACCAGGCTCCTGGCATGCCGGACCTCGGTGGACTGCTCGGCGGGCTCGACCTCGACGGACTGCTGGGCGCGGCGCAGTCGATGCAGGTGCAGTTGGCCGAGGCCCAGGAGCGCATCGCCTCGACCGTGGTCGAGGGCCAGTCGGGCGGGGGAGTGGTGCGGATCGCGGCGACCGGCGACCTCACGTTCACCGCGGTCCACATCGATCCCGAGGCGTTCGATCCCGACGACCCGTCGATGCTCGAGGACCTGGTGCTCGCCGCGCTCCACGACGTCGCGACGCAGGTCGCCGAGTTGCAGGCCGACGCCTCGCCGGGGCTCGACCTCGGTGGGCTGGGTGGCCTCCTTGGTGGAGGCTGAGATCGGGTGGCCGACTATGCCCCCGCCGTCCAGGACCTGATCGACGCGCTGAACCGGCTGCCCGGCATCGGGCCGAAGTCGGCCCAACGCATCGCGTTCCACCTGCTCAAGGCCGACAAGGACGAGCCCACCAAGCTGGCCGAGGCCATCGCCACCGCGGTCGAGAGGGTGACGTTCTGTGAGCGTTGCTTCAACCTGGCCGAGGGGCCGGAGTGCACGATCTGCGCCGACCCTTCGCGCGACGAGGCGCTGTTGTGCGTGGTCGAGGAGCCTCGCGACATCGTGGCGGTCGAGCGGACCCGGGAGTACAAGGGCCGCTATCACGTGCTCGGCGGGGCGATCGATCACCTGCAGGGCATCGGTCCCGATCAGCTGCGCATCGGCGAGCTGGTCCGACGCGTCAACGACGAGCGCGTGACCGAGGTGATCATCTGTACCAACCCCAACATCGAGGGCGAGGCAACGGCGCTGTACCTGACGCGGACGCTTCAGGTGCCGGGGTTGAAGGTCACGCGGATCGCGAGCGGACTCCCGGTCGGTGGCGACCTCGAGTACGCGGATGAGGTGACACTGACCCGTGCGCTCGAGGGCCGACGGGTCGTCGAGGCGCCGCCTGTCCCCCAGTAGCGTCGGCGGGCAATGGGCCCGCACGACTTCCGCCAGCTCATCTCGTCCGGCTCACCGTGGGAGCTGACCTTCGGCTACAGCCGCGCCGTGCGGGTCGGCATGCGGGTGTTCGTGGCGGGCACAGCGCCGCAGTTCGAGGACGGATCGTGTCCGCAGGACCCCGCCGACCAGGCCCGCCGCTGCATCGAGATCATCGACAAGGCGCTCGGCGAGGCCGGCAGCTCGATGAAGGATGTCGTGCGGACGCGGGTCTACCTCGTCGACGCCGACGACTTCGAGCTGATCTCGCACGTGCACGGCGAGGTCTTCCACGACATCCGTCCGGCCAACACCACGGTGGTCGTGGCCGCGCTGCTGGATCCGCGTTGGAAGTGCGAGATCGAGGTCGAGGCGATCATCCCCAAAGAGCGTTCACCCATGGGTTGAGAGCGCATGAGAGAGAGCGTTCACCCATGGGGTGAGCGCTCTCGAGATGGAGCTCCTCATGCTCTCCCCGGGGCGTACTGCCTGTGATCTGGCGTGCTCGTACGATTTCGGGGGCCATGGAAGCGCGGAGCGTGCTGCCGGTCGGGGTCGCGGCGTTCGTCGGCCGCGAGCGTGAACGTGCGAAGGTGGCCGAGCTGCTCGACGATGCGCGGGTGGTGACACTGATCGGTCCGGGTGGTTGCGGCAAGACCCGGCTGGCGGTGGAGGTCGTCAGCGACGTGGCGTCCCGGTTTTCCGACGGGGCTTGTTGGGTGGACCTGCAAGGGGTGAGCGAACCCGCACTGGTCGCGCCGGTGATCGGTGCGGCGGTGGACGTCCACGAGCGACCCGAGGAGGCGCTGACGGCCACGCTCGCACGGCGACTTCGTGCACGGCACTTGCTCGTGGTGCTCGACAATTGCGAGCACTTGGTGGAGGCGTGTGCGGAGCTCGCCGGCGAGTTGTCGTCGGCCTGCCCGGATCTCCACGTGCTCGCCACCAGCCGCGTGCCGCTGGTCGTCGAGGGTGAGGCGACGTTCGAGGTCACCGGGCTCCCCGTGCCCGACGCCGATGCTGAGTCCGCCAGCGGCGTCGCGGCGGCGGACGCGGCGCGGCTGTTCGAGGTGCGGGCCCGGCAGGTGGCCACGGACTTTCGGATCGGTGACGGCAACGCCTCGGCGGTGGCCGAGATCTGCCGGCGCCTGGATGGGATCCCGTTGGCGATCGAGCTGGCGGCAGCGCGGGTGCGCGTGCTGGCGCCCGTTCAGATCGCCGCCGGGTTGTCGGACCGGTTCCGGTTGTTGACCGGCGGGGCGCGGGGAGCGCCGGCCCGTCAGCGAACGCTGAAGGCCTCCCTGGACTGGAGCTACGACCTGCTCGACGACGTGCAGCGCGTGGCGTTGGCGAGGTTGTCGGTCTTCGCGGGGTCGTTTGAAATGGATGCTGCCGAGGCAGTGGTGAGCGGCGACGGCATCGACAGCGACGAGGTGCTCGACCTCGTTGCCGCTCTGGTCGAGCAGTCGTTGGTGCAGGTCGCCCACAGCGAGGGCAGCGCCCGATACCGGTTGTTGGAGACGATCCGGATGTACGCCCGGCTGCGGCTGTCGGAGCTGGACGAGTCCGCCGGGGTGCGCGATCGCCATCTGCAGTTCTATGTCGGACTGGCCGCGCGGGCGCAGAGGGGGCTGAATGGTGGACAGCCCGAGCCCTGGATGGCGCGGGTTGCGGCCGATCTGGATGACCTGCGCGCGGCGATGGACTGGGCGGCGGAGTCCCGAGACCTGCGAGGGCTGGTGGGCATCACCGAGCCCATCGTCCGCTTCTGGTTCGAGCGCGGCCTGTCC
>DATEEV010000347.1:0-9051 GCA_035281005.1 Microthrixaceae bacterium
CGTGAGCTCGTCGGGCATCACGGTGTCGACCTCGTCCCACCGGATCGGCGTCGACACCTGGGCCTCGACCCGCGACCGCACGGACCACGCGCCGAAGACGGTCTTGTGGGGAGCGTTCTGGTTGAAGTCGATGAAGACCCGGGTGCCTCGCTCCTCCTTCCACCACGCGTCGGTGATGAGGTCGGGGCGACGACGGGCGAGCTCGCGAGCAGCCGCCACCGCCGCGGCCCGCACCTGGTAGCTGTCCCACCGGGGCTGCAGGGTGGCGTACACGTGCATGCCCTTGCTGCCGCTGGTCTTCGGGAGGGCGACGATCCCCACCTCGTCGAAGAGCGAGCGCACCTCGTGGGCAGCCTCACGGATCATGTCGAAGGTCACGCCCGGAACGGGATCGAGGTCGATGCGCAGCTCGTCGGCGTGGTTGGCGTCGTCCGCCCGCGACGGCCAGACGTGGAAGCCGAGGCATCCCTGGTTCACCGCCCAGGCGATGTGCGCGAGGTCAGCGGCGACGAGGGCCCGCGCGGTCGTGCCGTTGGGGGTCGAGACGATCGTGGTCTCGAGCCATTCGGGCGCGCTGTCGGGGATGCGCTTCTGGAAGAACGACTTTCCCCCGACACCGTTGGGGAAGCGTTGCAGCAGCAGGGGCCGACCGCCCATGGCCGACATGGCGGCGTCGCCGACCGACAGGTAGTACTCGACGAGGTCGAGCTTGGTGTGGCCGACCTTCGGGAAGAACACCTTGTCGGGATGGGTGATCGCGACCTCGTGGCCGTCGATCGTGAGGCTGACCTCGTCGGGCACGGGACCAAGCTAACGGCGAGGTGCGGAAGAGGGGGGAAGACGGACGCTCCTCCCTGCGGTGAGACACATGGTCCGCCGCGGGCGGAAGAGCAAGGAGCAGCGCCCGCGCTCTCGTCGTGTGCTCTCGCTACGCCACCTTTTCTGATGGTGGCTTCGCCAGCTACGCCACTTTCTCGAGGTGGCGGTGTTCGCCGAGGGTCTCGTCGACCGTGGCGCGGTCATGGGTGAGGTACCGGAACACGGCACGCCACGGCACGGTGAAGCCCGCGACGAGGAACCCGGTGACCCACACGCCGACACCGCGAGTGCGGACGTCGATGCCCATCTCGTCGAACATCGAGAAGTCCAGCAACCACACCGACCCGATCGCGATGACGAAGGTCAAGAGTGAGCGCAGTGAACGTCCCGAGTCGCCCATCCAGTCGACGACGAAGTCGACGACCTTGATGGTGGCGAGTGAGAGCAGTGCGACAACGGCGAATGTGTACATGTGAATCCCCTTTCGTCAGGCCGCTGTGCCCGGTTGGACCCGTGACCGGCCGGGGGGTTACCGATCGGGCCCGCGCGATGAGGTGACGAATCGATGACGTTTCGACGGGTGCGCTCGCGTGTCAGAGTCGACGCATGACGACGTGGGTCGCGCTCCTCGGTGGCATCAACGTCGGTGGGCATCGAGTGTCGATGGAGCAGCTGCGCTCGATGGTTGACGAGCTCGACGTCGCCGACGTGTGGACCTTCATCGCGAGTGGCAACGTGATCTTCGACGCGCCCGGCCGGGCGGCGACCTGGGAGCGATCGATCGAGGCACACCTGGGCGATCGGCTCGGGTACGCGGTCCCGACCTTCGTGCGGAGCTCGGCCGCGCTCGCGAAGGCAGTGGCGCAGCGACCCTTCGGTGAGGTTCCCGCGGGGCACACGCACATGGTGATGTTCCTGCGCCGCAATCCGACCGCCGCCGAGCGGAGGGCGATCGAGGCGCTCTCGACCGAGCTCGAGCGGCTCGAGGTCCACGACAACGAGGTCCACTGGCTGATCGACGGCGGGGTCAGCGACTCGACCATCTGGCAGAAGGGGTTGGCCAAGGCGATCGGCCAGCCGCTGACGACCCGCAACACCAAGTCGCTCACGAAGCTGGTGGCGAAGCTCGGAGAGATCACGATCGACCCTTGACAAGAAATATTGTCAGGGCGCAACATGGGTCCGTGCTCGACGTGTCAGTCATCGAGGAACCGGCGGCAGCAGTCGTCGCGCTCGACCCGATCAGGTCGCGGCTCCTGGCCGAGCTGCACGAGCCCGCGTCGGCCGCGGCGCTCGCCGGTCGGGTCGGCCTGAGCCGCCAGAAGGTCAACTACCACCTCAACGCTCTCGAGGCCCACGGTCTGGTCGAGCTGGCCGAGGAACGGCGCCGCGGCGGCATCGTCGAGCGGGTCATGCGCGCCACCGCCAGCAGCTTCGTGGTCTCACCCGCCGCGGTCGATCGAGATGCGACCGACCCCGATCGTGCGCCGGACCGTCTGTCGGCCCGCTACCTGATCGCACTCGCGGGCCGGGTCGTCCGCGAGGTCGGCTGGCTCGACCGCCGTTCGGCGGCGGAGGGCAAGCGCCTCCCCACCATGGGCATCGACACCGAGATCCGGTTCCGATCGGCCGAGGATCGGGCCGCCTTCGCCGACGACCTCACCGCCGCGATCCTCTCGCTCGCGGCTCGCTACCACCACGACGACGGCCGACCCCATCGCCTCATCGTCGCCGCCCACCCCAGTCCACCCACCGACGAGCAGAGGCCGATCATCCCATGAGCACCCCCGACGTCCCCCTCCGCATGGAGCTCACCATCGAGCTCCCCGGCACCCCCGAACAGGTCTGGGAGGCGATCGCCACCGGCAACGGCCTCACCTCGTGGTTCCTACCGTCCGACGTCGAGGAGCGCGCCGGCGGCGCCGTCCGCTTCGACATGGGCGAGGACGCCTCGTCCTCCGGCACGATCACCGACTGGGAGCCACCCCGGAGACTGGTGTACGCCGAGCCCGACTGGGCCGAGCTGAGCGGGCACGACCCCAGTGGCACGACCCCCCTCGTCAGCGAGTTCCTCGTGGAGGCGACGTCGGGCGGTACCTGCGTGCTGCGCGTCGTGTCGAGCGCCTTCGGTGTCGGCGCCGACTGGGAGCAGGAATTCTTCGACGTGATGGAGAAGGGCTGGGCGCCCTTCTTCGAGAACCTGCGGGTGTACCTCACCGAGTTCCCCGGCCAGCGCGTCACACCGCTCGCCGCCGACGCGAACGTCCGAGGCGACGCGACCCAGATCTGGTCGGCGATGCGCGAGTCGATCGGCGCGACCGCGGTCGGTGACCGGGTCGAGGCGCTGGGCCTGGTGGGAGAGGTGGCGCGCCTCCACGACGAGCCCGACCTGATGGAGATGCTGGTGCGGCTCGCCGAACCGGTGCCCGGCTACGTCGATCTCGCCGTGCACGACGGCGCCGACGAGGTGTTCCTCCGAGTCAACGGATACCTGTTCGCCGACGACGCGACCGACTACGTGCAGCGCGAAGCGCCCCGGTGGCGGAACTGGTTGTACGAGCTCGCCGGTTCGGAGCCCGTGTCGGAGTTCACCGAGCCCGAGCGATTCCCCGAGTGCCGATGAATTCGGTGGCGCAGAGGCGTCGATGAGGAGAACGATCATGAACCCCCGAAGCGCGGTCCTGGCGAGATCGGTGAGCACGAGCCCAGCGACGACGAGCGCAGAGAGAAGGAGCAGACCGTTGGAAGCCCCCACCCTGGCGATCGAGGCCGAAGGCCTCGAGAAATCGTTCGGCGACACCCGGGCGGTCGACGGCATCGACCTTGCCGTCGAGGCCGGCACCATCTACGGCGTGCTCGGCCCGAACGGCGCCGGCAAGACCACCACCATCCACATGCTCGCCACCCTGTTGAAGCCCGACGCGGGCTGGGCCCGGATCCTCGGCCATGACGTGGTCGACGAGGCATCGTCGGTGCGCAGCCGCATGAGCCTCACCGGTCAGTTCGCATCGGTCGACGAGGAGCTGAGCGGTGTCGAGAACCTCGAACTGGTCGGCATCCTCGTGGGCCTGTCGCGCAAGCAGGCCGGCGAACGCGCGCTCGAGCTGATCGAGGCGTTCGGCCTCCTCGAGGCGAAGGACAAGCTCGTCCGGGACTACTCCGGCGGCATGCGGCGCCGACTCGACATCGCCGCGAGCATCGTGGTCACTCCCGACCTGTTGTTCCTCGACGAGCCCACGACGGGGCTCGACCCGCGGAGCCGCAACCAGGTGTGGGACATCATCCGTGTGCTCACCACCGAGGGTGCGACCGTGCTGCTCACCACGCAGTACCTCGACGAGGCTGATCAATTGGCCAACCGCCTCGCGATCATCGATCACGGCAAGGTCATCGCCGAGGGCACTCGGGGTGAGCTCAAGGCCTCGGTCGGATCGGGCAGCCTGCACGTCCGACTCGTCCACGCCACCCAACGTGACGACGCCGTGCGAGTGCTCGGCCCCGCCCTCGAGTCGACCGTGCACCTCGATCCCGATCCGGTCGCGATGTCGGTCGGTGTCGCCGATGCCGAGCGTGTCGCCGAGGCGCTGGGCGCGCTGGCCCGGGCCGGTATCGAAGTGGCCGAGTTCGCACTGGGCCAACCGAGCCTCGACGAGGTGTTCCTCGCCCTCACCGGCCACCCGGCCGAGCCCGACACCCCCGACCCTGCCGCCTCGAACGGCAGCACCACCACCAGCCAGGAGGACGCGGCATGACCGCCACCGCCACCGCCGAGGACCTCGTCCTCGACGAGAGCCTGCTCCGATCGACGATCACCGCTCGCAGCCGACCGGCGCCGCCCTCGGCGCTCACCGCGTCGCTCGCGTTCGGATGGCGCTCGATGCTGAAGATCAAGCACGTGCCGATGCAGCTCTTCGACGTGACCATGTTCCCGATCATGTTCACCCTGCTCTTCACGTACCTGTTCGGCGGGGCGCTCGCCGGTTCACCCAGTGAGTACCTGCAGTGGCTGCTGCCGGGCGTGTTGGTCATGACCGTCACCATGATCACCATGTACTCCGGCATGGGGCTCAACAACGACATCCACAAGGGCGTCTTCGACCGCTTCCGCTCGTTGCCGATCTGGCGGCCCGCACTGCTCGTCGGGATGTTGCTCGCCGATACGGTCCGCTACACGATCGCCTCGGTCGTGGTGCTCACGCTGGGCATCGCGCTCGGCTTCCGTCCCGACGGCGGCGTGATCGGCGTCGCGGCCGCGGTGGCGTTGCTGCTGATCTTCAGCTTCGCCCTGTCGTGGGTCTGGAACGTGCTCGCGTTCAAGATGCAGACACCTGAGACCGTGATGCAGACGGCGATGACCGTGCTGTTCCCGCTCACGTTCGCCAGCAACGTGTTCGTCGATCCCTCGACGATGCCGGGCTGGCTCCAGGGCTTCGTGGAGGTCAACCCCGTCAGCCAGTTGACCACCGCGTCACGGGGCCTGATGCACGGCGAGTTCGAGGCCTCGGCGACGTTCTGGGTGCTCGTGTGGAGTGTCGGGCTGACGGCGGTGTTCGCACCGCTCACCATGCGCGCCTACAACTCGGAACGCTGACTCAGCACCGATGAGCACGTTCGATCTCTCGACGTTCGATCCTTCCACCGCCGTCGCGGCACTGGCTCGAGACGGCACCTCGGAGGTGATCGAGAGCCGATCCGGTCCGCCGGTTCGCATCGACGGCGTGACAGTCGGTGCGCCCCTGATGACCGCGTCGGCGCCACACCGGGGCGAACTGCACCCCGACGGTGACGAGTTGCTCTACCTGATCTCGGGACGCGTGGCCGTGGTGCTCGACGACGGTGACATCGAGACGGTCGGCATCGAGGAGCGCTTCGCCCTCGAACCGGGGACGGCCTGCATCGTCCCGCGCGGCGTGTGGCATCGAGTCGAGGTGCTCGAGCCGAGTCACCTGGTCCACGTCACCCCCGGCCCGGGTGGCGGCCACCGGCCGTTGTAGCCACGCGAGGGCGCGTGGGTGAGTCACCCAAAGCGAACGCGTTGCCTCAGAGCATGCGTCGGAGCAATCGGTCGCGGTCGATGAACTGGTGCTTGGCCACGAGGCCCAGGTGTAGCGCGAACACGATGAAGAACGCGACGTGGCTGACGACGTGGGGCGCGAGTGCGTCGTCGTCGCCGATGGCGATCAACCACAACCCACTCAGCGGGATCGCGAACATCAACAGGTACAGCGCCCGTTCGGTCCAGTGCGCGAGCGTCCGGTCGCGATGCGAGAGCGTCGAAGCCCACGGTGGGAGCGGCGTGGTGATCCGCCAGACGAGCCTGATCGCGGCGAGCGTGAGGATGGTCAGACCGAGGACCACGTGGGCGGTGAGCACCGGGTCGTCGAACACGTCGTAGCCCGAGTCGCCGCCGCGGCCTCGACCCTGTCCGCTGCCGGGCCCGGAGCCACCGCCGCGACCGCGACCGCGACCCCGACCGCCGTCGTCGGCGTCGAGGACGTATCCGAGCACGAACTGGGCGGCGATCGCGGCGAACATCGTCCAGTGCAGCGCCTTGGTCACGAGGCCGTAGCCGTGGTCACCGTTTCGCACGCGCACTCGGCGGGTACCGGCCATGTTCCCGAGTCTTGTAGGACGGAGCCATGACGACGACCCACATCAACCCGGACACCCTCACCAAGAACCCCGCGTTCACGCAGGTGGTCGTGGCCGAGAACCCGACCGCGACGATCTACGTGGGCGGGCAGAACGGCGTGACCGCCGAGGGCAAGCTCGCCGGTGAGACCCTCTACGAGCAGTCGAAGCAGACCTTCGCCAACCTCGAGGCGGCGTTGCACGCCGCCGGCGCCTCGCTCGAAGACGTCGTGAAGTGGAACGTGTCGGTGCTCGATGGCCATCCGATCGAGGACGGGCTCCGCGCCTTCGGGGAGGCATGGGGTGATCGCCCCAACCCGCCGGCGATCTCGGTGCTGGTGGTGCACGCCTTCGCCAACCCCGACTACCTCGTCGAGATCGATGCGATCGCCGTGATCTAGTTGCTCTCACGCCGAGGCTCGCTGATGTCGGCGCTGATGGCAGGGCGCGCATCGCTGTTCGAGCTCGTCGACGAGTGTTCGTCGGGAGACCTCGAAGTCGGGTACGTGGTCGAACTCGAGGAGATCCGTGGAGCCGCAGTCGAGACAGACTCGGTCACGCTCCCGCACGACGCGACGCTGTCGGCGAGTCGGGTGACGCTGCCGACCTGACGCGTTGATCGGGCGCCGGTGGGCATCGTGGATCAGCACCGAGACGAACGACTCGGGGACGAGGCGTTCGACGATCGACCCGGCGATCGGGGAGCCGTCGTCGAGCGTGCAACCGTCGCCGCGGACGTGCAGCACGACCTCGGTGGTCACACCACCAGGTGCTCCCGAGCCGATGAGATCGGTCAATGCGTCAGCGCGCTGCTGAGCCAGGGTCGGCCACGCGGCTTCGCCCTCCGCGGTGGCCACCGACGATGACCATGACGAGCCCGCGGACGCGCGTCGGCCACGCTGGGTGGCCGGCCGCGACCGCATGATGCGGGTGTCGATCGCGGCGATCAGTGGCGCCCCGTGGGCGGGTGGCAGCCGGAACGAGCCCGAGACCATGCCGTCGACCTCGGTGCGCCATGAGAGTCGGCGGTCTCGATGGTGTCGCTCCTCGGTCTCGGCATCGGTCTCGTGGCGGGCGAGCCAGTGGGCCAGCGCAACGCCGAGTCGTCCCGCCGGAGTGCGCGTCGCGACCTCGAGGAGCTCGGCCTCGTTGTCAGCATTGGCGACCCGCGTGAGCTGACGCACCTTCGAGTACGACACCTCCTGCGAGGCGAACGCGGCGTCGGTGTGTGGCAACCGCCCGAGGGCCCGGCCGATCCGGATCCATTCCCGGGCGGTGCACAACTCGACATCGAGCGCGTCGGCGATCCAGTGCGCCGCGGTCGGTGAGCCGGCCAGGAGCCACTCGTCACCGTCGGCGAATTCGGCGGAGAGCAGGACGAGGCGACGCTGGGCCGTCGCGCACTGCCAACCCACCTGACGCAGCTCGGCGCCAAGCTCACGTGTTGCACTTCGGGGACCCATCGGGGCGCCCCTCCATTCACTTGCTTGTCGTGGACCGGCCTCACGGCAGCCAGTCGAGCTTCGCTCGACCAGCGTAACGACGGGGTATGACGGTGAACCGAAGGCGACCCTCGAATGGCGCACTCGCCCACGACCGGTGGCGCCCACCCGCCCGCGGACGCGTCACCACCACGCTGAGCGGCGGGTCAGCACTGGTTCTCGATGGCTTCGCCGCTGCGCCTCAGGCTCGCCCTTCGGGCTTCCTCGTCTCCGCCGCGGCGACGACCCGGGCCGCGATCGGATCGGGCAGGGGCTCCGACGCCATGGAGACGAAACCATCTGCTTCTGGAAAACTTGACCGGCCGGTCAAGTAGAGTGACCGGCGTGGGCCAAACCGTTGATGCCACCGCACTCCGTGCCGCGATCGAGGCCTCCGAGATCGCGACGCTCCTCCCGACCGTCGCCCATCTCACCGGCGACCTGTCGATCCTCCGCGACGAGTTCCGACCGACGATGGACATCTCGTTCGAACCCCAGGGCGGGGTGGCGCCCCACCTGGTCGCCGAGGCCTTCGACGTCGCGGACGCGGCGCTGCGCGACTGGATCGCGAAGGGGTCGCCACCCGCGCCCCCACCGACCGGCGACGCGCTCGACCGGATGCTCGCGTTCATCGTCGGGACGGAGAACGTCGAGCTCTACCGCGCGTTGCTGATCGAGGAGCTCGGCCTCGACGGTGTCGACCATCGAGCTCCCGAGTGGCACATCGACGACGTCGCTCCAGGACGCCCCTTCCGTGTGGGGGTGATCGGCGCCGGCATGTCGGGCCTCGTGGCCGCGCATCGCCTGCGTCAGGTGGGCGTCGACGTGGTCGTGCTCGAGAAGGACGCCGACGTCGGCGGGACCTGGCTCGAGAACACCTACCCGGGTTGTCGGGTCGACGTGCCCAGCCACCTCTACAGCTACACGTTCGTTCCCGGCGCCTGGACTCATCGCTGGTCGACCCAGCCCGACCTCCTCCAGTACTTCCGGCACTGCACCGACGAGCTCGGCCTCCGGCCCCACATCCGCTTCGAGACCGAGGTGCTCGACGCCGTGTGGTCCGACGACGACTCGATGTGGACGCTGCGGACCAGCGACGCGAGCGGTGAGGTCTCCGAGG
>DATEEV010000348.1:0-3348 GCA_035281005.1 Microthrixaceae bacterium
TCACCAGGTCCTGGCCCGCTGCGGCCGCGAACAGCGGAGGGGTGTCACCGACGAAGCCGACGTCGAGCTCGCCCGCCCGGAACGCCTCGAGCAGCGGGGGCCCACCGACGAAGGTCGACCACTCCGGCTCGAACTGCACCCAGTCGAGCTCGCCCGAGACCTCGAGCGGAGTCTGGAGCAGCTTCTGTTGGTCACCGATGCGCAACGTCGTGTTGTCGGGCACCGAGTCGGCGACGGTCACGGTGGTCGCAGAGTCGAAGCTGGAGCTCGCGCCACTCGCGTCGTCGCCGCACGCCGCAGCGAACAGGACCAGCGGGAGAGCCAGCGCGAACAACGGACGCAGGGATTTGGGGGGGCGATGCACGATGCTTCCTGTGTTGGGTGGGTTGGGGGGTGTGGTGTGCGAGGGAGGCAGCGCGCGCTCAGATCGGCGGCGCGTCGTCGTCCTCGAACACACCGAGCTCGGCCAGGAGGATCGATCGCAGCTCGGCGAACCGCGGGCTGCGGCGCGACCGATCCTCCAACGGGCCCAGCGGCACGTCGAGGCTGATGTGGCCCTCGGTGAGCACGAGGACGCGGTCCGCGAGCAGGACCGCCTCGTCGACGTCGTGGGTGACGAGGAGGACCGCCGGGCCGTGACGGGCCACGAGCCGTCGCACCAGGGTGTGGACCTTGATGCGGGTCAACGCGTCCAGCGCGCCGAACGGTTCGTCCAGCAACAGCAGCTCGGGCTCGCGCACGAGCGCGCGCGCCAGTGCGACACGCTGGGCCTCACCACCGGACAACGTGATGGGCCACGCGCGGGCGTGGTCGGCGAGACCGACCTCGGCCAGCGCGTCGGCACCCTTGAAGTCGGTCCCCGCCCCACGGGGCAGCCCCAGCACCACGTTCGCCGCGACTCGCTTCCACGGCAACAGGCGCGGTTCCTGGAACACCACGGCGAGCGCGTCAGGCACGTCGATGTCACCGACCACTCCCTGGTCGAGGCCACCGAGGGCTCGCAGCAGCGTGGTCTTGCCCGACCCGCTACGGCCCAGCAGCGCGACGAACTCGCCCGCCGCGATGTCGACGTCGAGCCCGTCGAGGACGACACGACCGTCGAAGTCGCGGGTCACCCCACGCGCACTGACCGCCGGCCGCCCGGGCTCCCTCCCAGCATGGTCCGGGCGGCCAGGGTCGTGCCTGAGGGGAACAGGATGGGGGTGAACGGCGGGGGCCCGCCCGTTCGCGATCTTCACGTCCCGCTGAAGCTGCGACGCCATGACAGCAGGTTCCTTTCGAGGAGTCGGACGAAGGCGTCCGAGAGGATGCCGAGCACGCCGAAGGTCACGAGCGCGACGACCAGCACATCGGTCTGGCCGAACGCCCTCGCCTCGTTCATGAGGTAGCCCATTCCCTTGGTGGCATTGATCGTCTCGGCGACCACGAGCACCAGCCAGGCGATCACCAACGAGAACCGCAGGCCGACGAGGAACCCGGGTAGCGCCCCCGGTAGGACGACATTGCGCACGAGGGCGGCGCGGCCGAGCCCGAACGTCTGTGCCGCCTCGACGAGCTTCTCGTCGACACCTCGGATGGCGGAGAAGGTGTTGATGTAGACCGGGAACGAGACCGCCACCGCGATGAGGATGATCTTCACCTCCTCGCCGATCCCGAACCACAGGATGAACAGCGGGATGAGGGCGAAGACCGGCAGCGTGCGGAGGAACTGCACCGAGCTGTCGATCACGTCCTCGCCGAGGCGGAAGAGGCCGGACACCACGGCGAGCACGGTCCCGGCGGTGATGCCGAACAGCAGGCCCCACAACACCCGCTGCACCGACACCCACAGGGCCTCCGGCAGACGACCGTCACCGACCAGGTCGACGCCGGTGCTGAACACGGTCGTGGGTGAGGCGAGGGTCTGAGGATCGAGCCAGCCCGCCTCGGAGGCCAGCGCCCAGAACGCGACCACGACCGCCGGGCCGAGCAACCGCCGGCACCACCGCGGAACCGCGAGCTGATCGATGACCTTGCTCATGTGAGGTCCAGGCTCCAGAGCGCCGGCGCGGCGTCGACCACGTCGCGGTGGGTCCTGACTCCGGCGGTGTCGTAGAACGCCATCGACCGCAGTGGTGGCGAGTAGACGTGCACGCTCGTGGCCGGCACCGCCTCGCGATTCACGATTTCGTGGGACGCATCCGCCGCGACGCGGTGTGCTCTGCCGGGCACCAGGATCGACGTACCGGTCCGAGTCGTCCCCGTGAAGCGCAACTCGACCAGTCGACCGCGCACCACAGCGATCGACGCGGCGGCACCGTCGTGGTCGTGACGCGGGACGCGCGCGTCGATGGGCCAGTCGATGAGCCATGCGTCGAACTCGTCGGTCTCGACGAGACGCCACCACCGCCGCTCCACCGCAACGTCCAGGCGTGCCACCGAGTCGCGGACGCTCGCGGCCAGGCCGATCGCAACCACGTCGCGTTCAGCCGCGCCGAGGGCGTCGATCCCCTCGATCGCCCTCATCGCAGCGACGCTCACCGCGTCGCTCCGATTCGGCCCCGCGTACGTGCCGACCTCGAGGTCGGTGCCAACCTCCGCCCTGCCAGCACGTCGAGCTCGTCGAGCTCGGTCGGGGCGCCGTGTCGGACGAACCACTCGTAGCCGTACACCTCCTCGAAGCCGTCGTCGGCCCCGAAGGTCGGGTCGTCGGCCACCTGGCTGCGATGCGCCGCGATCGCCGCGAGCTTGCGGTCGAGCGCGCCACGCACGTCGACGGTGACACCGATCTCGACCGAGGGGGTGCCGACCACCGGCCTCGGCGAGATCGACGCACCCGCCAGATGTGCGACATGGGTGTCGACGAAGTGCAGGTACTCCCGATCGACGGTGACCTCGTACCAGGTCGCCAGGCCCGCCAGCTCGGCCGCGGCAGCCGCCACTCGGTGGGCGTGGACGTGGTCGGGGTGTCCGTACACGCCGTACGGGTCGTAGGTGACCAGCGCGGCCGCGCGCTCGCCCTCGACGATCGCGGCCAGATGGTCGGCGGCCACCTCCACCTTGACCTCGGTGAAGGCTCCCCATGGCCGGTCGCGAGGATCAGTGGCGACGCCGCTGTCCTGGTGGTCCAGGAACACCACCCGCTTCGCTCCGAGCCGTGCGCACGCGACCCGGGCCTCGCGCCGGCGTCGCTCGCCGAGCGCAGGGCCGGCACCGCGGCCGAGCTCACCGGCGGTCGCCATCACCACCACGCAGCGATGACCGTCCGCCGAGAGGCGGGCGATCGTGCCTCCGGTGAAGATCGCCTCGTCGTCGGGATGGGCGTGGAAGAAGACGAACGTCGCCATGTCGATCAGACCGGCTCGTCGC
>DATEEV010000349.1:0-9657 GCA_035281005.1 Microthrixaceae bacterium
CGACGAAGAGCTGATCGCCGGCAAGGGCCCAGTGCTCGCGATCTCCGGCGATCGCGGCGACCGCACGGGCACTCATGATGTTGAGCTGTGCGTCGGGATCGGGTGCACCCGTCCGGCGGCTCGGGCGGATCGACCACGTGTCACCGACCAGGCCCACCTCGGTGTCGAGGTCGGCGCGCTCGTGCACGACGCGCTCACCTGGCGACGGGCGGCTCACGATCAGGTCGACGGTGCCGCGGTCGCGGGGCGCGTCACGGATCTCGTCGAGGGCGGATTCGAGGTCGTCGGTCGTGCGTTGCATCGGCGACAGCCTCGCAGCCCGTCGCCGATCGCCTCGCGCATTTTCCGCGGGCGATGTCGCCCGCTCGATCATCGGTTGCAGTCTCGGCAGAGCCCGTGGAGCGGCGAGGTCGCGGGATTGAGCGCGAAGCCGTGCTCGCGCTCGACGGCTGCGCCGACATCATCGAGGAGGTGAGGTGTCGCCTCGACGACCGCTCCGCACCGATCGCAGACGAGATGGGGGTGAGCGGTCGAGGAGAGGTGGAACACCGCCGGGCCCGGTCCGATCTGGATGCGGTCGACCACGCCGAGCTCGATGAGCCGGTCGAGGGTTCGGTACACGGTGGACTCGTAGAAGTCGGGGTCGCGCCGCCGCACGGCATCCACGACATCTCCGGCAGTGAGGTGGTGTGATCGACTCGCGAGCATCGCCTCGATCACCACTCGTCGTGGGCCGGTGACCCGTCCGCCCTGCTCCCTCAACCGGTCGAGGATCCGGCTCGCGTCGCTGTCGACCATGCGGACAGGGTAGGGGCCACGCCGGCCGCGACCCGGCTCCCGGAGGACCGCCATTCGGTCCTCCTGCGAGCTGGTCCCTATCGCGAGAGGCTTGCAGTAACTTCCGACGATGCACATCCCCGACGGCTTCCTCGACGTTCCCACGTCGGCCGGAGCCGCCATCGTCGCCGCGGCAGGGGTGGGGGTGTGCCTGCGGCGGAGTCGCCAGCAGCTCGACGATCGGACCGTTCCGCTCGCCGGCATGGTCGCGGCGACGGTGTTCGCGTTGCAGATGCTCAACTTCCCCGTCGCCTCAGGGACGAGCGGCCACCTGATGGGGGGCGCACTCGCCGCGATCCTGGTGGGCCCCAGCATGGGCGCGCTCTGTGTCACCGTCGTACTCGCGGTCCAAGCGCTGCTCTTCGCCGACGGCGGGCTGAGCGCGCTCGGCCTCAACGTCGTGAACTTGGCGTTGATCGGTGTCGGGATCGGCTACGCGAGCTTCTGGCTGGCGCGTCGGATGCTCCCCGAGCGTCCCGGTTCCATCGTCGCCGCCTCCGCGTTCGCGGGAACGGTCTCGGTGCTCGCGTCCTCTCTCGCGTTCTGCCTCGAGTACGCACTCGGGGGTGCGACCGGTGTGCCGTTGGCCACCGTGTCGTTGGCGATGATCGGCGTCCATCTCCTCATCGGGATCGGGGAGGGGATCATCACCGCGACGATCGTCGCATCGGTCATGGCCACCCGCCCCGACCTGGTGTGGGGTGCGAGCGACCTGGTCGGGACGAGACCTGCGCCTCGACCCGCCGAGCACCCGGCATGATCACCGTGGCCAGCACGCGGTGGTTCCTCCTCGGCGCGGCGGCGGTCATCGTCGTGCTCGTGGTGGTCGTGGCGCCACGAGCCAGCGACGAGCCTGACGGGCTCGAGCGGGTGGCGATCGACCATGGATTCGCCGACGCCGAGACCGAACATGCACTCGGCGACGGTCCCGGGGCCGGCTACGAGGTGTCCGGGGTCGACGATCCCGCGATGAGCACGACCATGGCGGGCCTGGTCGGAGTGGCGATCACGTTCGCGGTGGCCGGAGCGATGGCGTGGACGGTCTCGCGCCGGAGGTGAAGCTGGTGGCGACGACGGCCTATGTGATGGCCGTCGTGTGCACTCCACCCGAGGCAGTTCCCGCGTTCGCGGTCCACGCCGCGGTGGCCATCGCCGCACTGCTGCTCGCCCGGATCCCGGCTCGCACCCTGATGCGTCGGCTGCGCATCGAGATCCCGTTCGTGGCATTCGCGGCGTTGCTGCCCGTCATGGGCGCAGCACCCCGGATCGACGTCGGCCCGCTGTCGTTGTCCCAGGCCGGGCTGTGGGCCATGTGGGGGATCGTCGTCAAGGCGACGCTCGGCCTCGCGGCGTCGGTCGTGTTGATCGCGACGACGAGCCCCTCCCAGATCCTGGAGGGCTGCTCGCGACTGAGGTTGCCCCCGACGCTGGTGGCGATCGCCGGGTTCATGGTCCGGTACGGCTCGATCATCGGCGACGAAGCCGATCGGATGGCGGTCGCGCGCCGCGCTCGCGGCGACGAGTCCCGATGGTTCTGGCAGATGCGTGGTGCGGCAGCGGTCGGCGGCGCGCTGGTCGTCCGGTCCTACGAGCGGGGCGAGCGTGTGCACCGCGCCATGCTCGCCCGCGGGTACGACGGCACGATGCCCCCGGCGGAGCGCGCGCGGCCGAACGGCCGTGAATGCGGCGTCGCCCTCGTGCTCCCTTTCGTCTCGTGCGTGACCGCGCTGATCGCGATCGTCGCCCCATGACGACAATGGGAGCGGCATCGATCGAGTTGCGCGGGCTCGGCTTCCGATACCCCGACGGCACTCCGGCCCTCGACGACGTGGACCTGAAGGTCGACGCGGGCGAGCGCGTGGCGATCATCGGGCCGAACGGTGCCGGCAAGTCCACGTTGGCACTCCACCTCAACGGGATCCACACCGCCACCATCGGCCAGGTCGCGATCGGCGACGTCGAAGTCGGGTCGCGGACGCTTCGCGACGTACGTCGGCGGGTTGGCCTCGTGTTCCAGGATCCCGACGACCAGCTCTTCATGCCCACCGTCGGCGAAGACGTCGCCTTCGGCCCGAGGCATGCCGGGCTTCGTGGCGACCCCCTGCGCGTCCGGGTCGGGGCGGCCCTGGCGGCTGTGGGGATGGAAGGGACCGAGCTGGTCGCCCCGCATCACCTGAGCATCGGCCAGCGCCGTCGGGTTGCGATCGCCACCGTCCTCGCGACCGAAGCCGAGGTCCTCGTGCTCGACGAGCCGACCGCCAACCTCGACCCCGCCTCGCGGCGGGACCTCCTCGCCGTCCTCGACCGTCTCGACTGCACCCAGATCGTCATCACGCACGACCTGCCGTTCGCCGCGGAGGTGTGCCGCCGCGTCGTGCTGCTCGACGAGGGCCGGGTGGTCGCGGACGCCGCGATGATCGACGTCCTGGGTGATCCCGACCTGCTCGCAGACCATCGCCTCTTTCTTCCACGAGGATTCGACCCCGCCGCCGTCTAGCGTCTGGCCATGATCGGTGCGGCGATCCATGACCGGCTCGGCAATGAGCTCACCGGCAGCGCGGCGGACGTCGAGGCGTTCGAGCGAGCCGTCGACGCCCAGCTCAGGCTTGCCGACGAGGCCGTCGATGCGTGGACCGAGGCGGGCGAGGAGCTCGACTTCCCGCTCGGGACGATCGGCGCCGCGTACTTCTCGTGCCTCTCGTCCGAAGGTCCTGACGCCGCGGCGGCCGCGGCATCGCTCGCGACCATCGATCCCGCGGGACTGACCGAGCGGGAGCGTCGCCACCTCGCAGCCGCGTCGGCGTACGCGAGCGGTGACCTCGACGGAGCGCGTGATCTGCTCGGGTCGCTGTCGGTGGACCACCCTCGCGACGTCCTCGCGCTGCTCGTCGGCCACCAGCTGGACTTCTTCCGCGGCGACGCGATGACGTTGCGCGACCGGATCGGACGATCGCTCCTCGCGTGGGATCGTGACGACTCGTGGTTCGGGTTCCTCCGAGGCATGCATGCGTTCGGCCTCGAGGAGTGCGGCGCGTACGAGGCGGCCGAGGAAGCGGCGCTCGACGCGCTCGAGCGCGATGAGCGTGACGTGTGGGCGCTCCACGCCGCCGTGCACACCCACGAGATGCGCGGCGCCACAGCCGTTGGTCTCGCCCTCCTCGACCGCCACCGGAAGAACTGGTCGGCGGGGAACCTCTTCGTCGTGCACAACGCCTGGCATGAGGCGCTGTTCCTGCTCGATCGCGGGGACATCGACCGGCTGCTCGCGAGTTACGACACCACGATCCACGGCCCCGACGCGAGTGACATCGCGCTCGAGCTGCTCGACGCCACCGCCCTGCTGTGGAGGCTGCACCTCGACCGCGTCGAGGTGGGGCCACGTTGGGAGCCGGTGGCGGACGCGTGGGAGGCGAAGGACCCGACGCCCTGGTACGCCTTCAACGACATGCACGCCACGATGGCCTTCGTCGGAGCTGGTCGCCTCGACGAGGCCCGCCGGCGCGTCGCCCTGCTCGAGGAGTACCTGGCGTCCGACTCGACCTCCGCGGCCGACGTGCCGACCAACGTCGCGATGACGGCGGAGGTCGGCCTTCCGGTGTGCACCGCGATGCTCGCGTTCGGCGAGGAGCGTTACGACGAGGTGGTCGACGTCCTGCATCCGGTGCGGACCGTCGTGCAGCACTTCGGCGGGAGCCATGCTCAACGCGACGTGGTCGCTCGGACCCTGCTCGAGGCAGCGGTGCGAGGGGGCCGTCTCCGCCTTGCCGAGGCGCTCGTCTCCGAGCGCCTCGCGAACAATCCGAGCAGCACGTACAACCAGCACCAGCTCGAACGACTGCGGGAGCGCGCGGCTGACGACTCGGCGTCGTAACCTCGAACCGTGGATGCGCCGGACACCGTCACCGAGGCCGTCCAGTTGCTCGAGTCGTCGGGCTTCAAGGACCAGCTGCGCATCGACGGCTCGGAGCTGCGCTGCGGCGAGTGCGGACGCGCTCACGACCCGAGCACGGTGGAGGTCTCGCACGTGTTCCGATTCGAAGGCGACTCCGATCCCGGCGACGAGGCGATCGTGGTGGGACTCGTGTGTCCGGCCTGCGGGGCGACCGGCGTGATCGCCAGCGCGTACGGTCCCGACGCCGACCCGCAGGTCTTCGAGGTCCTTTCCACATTGGCGAACTGAGCCGCGAGACCGCCGCGGATCGGATTCCTCAGAAGCCCGATCGCCGCGAGCGCCTCGCCGTCGCCCACCTCGCCCGCGGGCACCAACGCGACCTCGTGTCGCTCCTGAGGTGGCGGGTTCTCCGTGCCGTCCTCGAGCCCGATCAATGGGGCGCGCGACCGGCGGATCCGATCAGCGGGGATGGACGAACCGGTTGACGAGGTTCTCGAGGGCTTCCTGGCGACCCGAGCGCGGCGAGGGTCGCAGGTCGCGGGTCACGACCTCGTCGCGCAGCGACGCCAGCGACGCGTCGCCGCCGAGGATGCGCTGTCCGAGCGGTCCGTCCCAGCCCTCGTAACGCCGGGCCCGTTCCGCGACGAGTCGCCCGTCCTCGACGATCTCAGCCGCGACCAGCAGCGCACGGGCGATGACGTCCATGCCACCGATGTGACCGTGGAGCAGGTCGTGGCGGTCGATGCTCTGACGGCGCAGCTTCGTGTCGAAGTTGAATCCACCCGAACCGAGCCCACCCGCGAGAAGGATCTCGACCACGCCGGGGACGAGGTCGTCGACCGACGACGGGAACTGGTCGGTGTCCCACCCGTTCTGGGGATCCCCCCGGTTCGCGTCAATCGATCCGAGCGCGTCGGCGGCAATCGCGGTCGCGACCTCGTGATGGAAGCTGTGGCCGGCAAGGGTGGCGTGGTTCACCTCGATGTTGAGCTTCACCTCGCCCCTCAGCCCGTAGTGGTCGAGGAAGCCGAGCACGGTCGCGGCGTCGTGGTCGTACTGGTGCTTGGTGGGCTCGGCCGGCTTCGGCTCGATGAGGATCGTGCCGGGGAAGCCGATTCGGTGCTTGTGCTCGACGACCATCGACAGGAAGCGCGCCATTTGGTCCGCCTCGCGTCGGAGGTCGGTGTTCAGCAGGGTCTCGTACCCCTCGCGCCCACCCCACAACACGTAGTTGGCGCCGCCGAGGCGGTGGGTGACGTCGAGACAGCGCGCGACCTGGGCGGCGGCGCGGGCGAAGACCTCGGGATCCGGGTTGGTCGCCGCGCCGGCCGCATACCGAGGGTGGGAGAACAGGTTGGCGGTGCCCCACAACAGCGCGACCCCGGTTCGTTCCATGTGCGCGGCGGCCTCGTCGACCATCTCGTCGAGCAGCGCGGTCGACACCTCGAAGGAGTCGACCTCGGGCGCGATGTCGGTGTCGTGGAAGCAGAAGAACCCCACACCCAACTTCTCGAAGCACTCGAACGCCGCCGCCATCTTCGCCTTCGCGGCGTCGAGTGGCTCGGCGGCGCCGACGCTTCCCGACGGTACGAGCCAGGGTCGATCGAGCGTGCCCACACCGAACGGGTCGCTACCGGGCCAACAGAAGCTGTGCCAGTAGCACACGGCGAAACGCAGGTGCTCGGCCATGGTCCTTCCCGCGACCACGCGATCCGCGTCGTACCAGCGGAAGGCGAACGGGTCGTCGCTGTCAGGCCCCGCGTAGCGGATGGGCTCATCCACCTCCGGGAAGAACGGAGGACGGAAGATCGGCTCGGTGAAGAAGGGCTCAACGCTCATGACCGCGCTCCTCGCCTCCATGGATCCGGCGCGGGCGAGGCTACCCACGTGCGATCGCCACGCACGCCACTAGGGTCCGCGGAATGGGAGAGATGGTCGCGTTCCCCTCACGTTCGTGCGCGAACGGCTCGACTGAGCCGGACACCGGTCGTTCGTGAAGATCTCGGCCAAAGTCGACTACGCGGTCCGGGCGATGCTCGAGCTGGCGTCCGCCGAGCCCGGCCAGCTCGTCAAGGGTGAGGTGGTCGCATCGGCGCAGGCGATCCCGCTCCATTTCATGGAGAACATCCTGCGCGACCTGCGCAACGCCGGATACGTCCGCGCGGTGCGGGGGAGCGAGGGTGGATATCAACTCACCCGACCGGCATCCGAGATCGCGCTCGCGGACGTGATCAGAGCGGTCGACGGTCCGTTGGCTGCGGTGCAGGGCGACCGCCCCGAGCGGGTCAGCTTCACCGGTGTCGCCGAGCCGATGCAGGAGGTGTGGGTCGCCGTGCGCGCCGCGCTACGGGGCGTGCTCGAGCACGTGACCCTCGCGGACGTGGTCGCGGGGAAGCTCCCGAAGGAGGTGCGACGCCAGCTCGCCGCTCCTGACGCCTGGGACACCCGGTAGTTCTCGCTCGCTCGTAGCATGACCCGCCGATGGACGAACCCCTGGCCATGCTCGCGGTGGTGTTCGTCGTCGCGGCGGCCGCGCCGCTGCTCGCCGACCTGCTGTCGCGATGGCGCGTTCCCACCACGGTCATCGAGATCCTGCTCGGAATCCTGATCGGTCCAGCGGTGCTCGGCTGGGTCGACGACGTGGCCATCGTCTCGACCTTGTCGAGCCTCGGGCTCGCGATGCTGTTCTTCTTCGCCGGGATGGAGGTCGACCTCGATCGCATCAAGGGCCCTCCGCTCGAACGGGCCGGCATGGCATGGGGGGTGTCACTGGTCATCGGGCTCGCCGTCGGCGGCATCTTCGCTCTCTTCGGGCTCGTGATGTCCGGCCTGATCGTCGGGCTCTGTCTCACCACGACCGCCCTCGGCACCCTGCTGCCGATCGTGACCGACGCTGGGCAGCTCGAGAGCCGCTTCGGCGGGTTCGTGCTCGCGACCGGCGCGGTGGGGGAGTTCGCCCCGATCGTCGCGATCGCGTTGTTGCTGTCGGGTCACAACCCGGCGCTCGAGGGGCTACTGCTCGTCGCGTTCGTGCTGCTCGCCCTCCTCGCGGTGGGCTTCGCCCTCCGCCCATTGCCACCCCGGCTCCGCCGTGTGATGGGCGCCACCCTTCGTTCGAGTGGACACCTCGCGGTCAGGCTGTGCGTCTGCGCACTCGCGTTGATGGTGTGGGTCGCCTCCCATCTCGGTCTCGACACCTTGCTCGGCGCGTTCACGGCGGGCGCCGTCGTGCGGGTCTGTCTCCGCCACTCGGACGCGCCGGAACAGGTAGAGGTCGTCGAGCAGAAGCTGGCGGGCCTCGGCTACGGGTTCCTGATCCCGTTCTTCTTCGTCGCGAGCGGCGTCGCCTTCGACGTCGACGCACTCTTCGCGTCGCCGACCACGATCCTGCGCGTGCCGTTGTTCCTGGGTCTGTTCCTGGTCGCGCGGGGGTTGCCGACCTACCTGTTCCATCGCGGCCTGTTGCCCGCTCGGGAACGCGTCGCGCTCGCGTTGGCTGCGTCGACGGCACTTCCGTTGATCGTCGCGGTCACGACCATCGGGCTCGACACCGGCCGCATGCATCCCGAGAACGCGGTCGCGCTCGTCGGCGCCGGGATGCTCTCGGTCCTGTTGTTCCCGACGATCGCGCTGTCGACGGTGGGACGCGCCGAGGACGACTCCGCCGCGCCGATCAAGCCGGCACCAGCTGCCAACGGGGAGTGGGCATGACACCGCGAATCGCGATACTGGGCGCCGGCGCCGGCGGCATCGCGATGGCGGTCGCCCTCCGCGACGCGGGAATGAGCGACGTCACGATCCTCGAGAAGTCCGACGGGTTCGGCGGGACCTGGCGGGACAACACCTACCCGGGGTGCGCATGTGATGCCCCGTCGCACCTGTACTCGTTCTCGTTCGCGCCCAACCCGGATTGGTCACGGAAGTTCGCGGACCAGCCCGAGATCCTCGATTACATGGAACGGGTCGCTCTCGACCACCGTCTCGATCGGTCGACGCGGTTCGGTTCCGAGGTCGCCTCCTTGGAGTGGGACGACGACCGGGCGACGTGGGAGGTGCGCACGGTGGCCGGTGAGCGCCTCGAGTTCGACGTCGTCGTGGCCGCGCTCGGTCAGCTCAATCGGCCAGGGCTGCCGGACATCCCTGGGCTCGAGACCTTCACCGGCACCGCGTTCCACTCCGCCCGGTGGAACCACGACCACGATCTGGTCGGTCGACGGGTCGCGGTGATCGGCAACGGTGCCAGCGCCGTCCAGTTCGTGCCGGAGGTCGCCGCGGAGGCAGCGCACGTCACGATCTTCCAGCGGAGCGCCAACTGGATCATGCCGAAGCCCGACCGGGAGTTCCGTCGCTCGGAACGCTGGGCGTTCCGTCATGTGCCCGGGCTGCGCCGGGCTTACCGGGCGAGCATCTATGCCCGGTTCGAGAGCCGCTTCATGCTGTTCCGGCGAGGCAGCCGGCTCGGCCGTTCGGTGGCCCGCGTGATGCGCAGGCAACTCGAGCCGATCGTCCGGGACGAGATCACCGAGGAGATGGTCGTGCCGGACTACCCGCCGGGGTGCAAGCGCATCCTGATCTCGAACGACTACCTCGACACGTTGCACCGGCCCGACGTGTCGGTCACCACTGCACCCATCGTTGCCGTCGACGCCACCGCGGTGCTCACCGCTGACGGTGGCCGCCACGAGGTCGACACCATCATCTTCGGGACCGGATTCGAGTCGACGAGCTTCCTGGCGCCGGTGGAGGTGACCGGCCGGGCCGGCCGGTCCCTGTCCGAGGTCTGGGAGAAGGGCGCCACCGCGTACCTCGGCATGGCGATGCCCGAGTTCCCGAACCTGTTCCTCCTGTACGGCCCCAACACGAACCTCGGCCACAACTCGATCATCTTCATGCTCGAGTGCCAGGCCCGGTTCACCGCGTCGATCCTC
>DATEEV010000350.1:0-3725 GCA_035281005.1 Microthrixaceae bacterium
GCGGGGATCACGTACCACGGCGCCCACTCCGTCGACGTCGCCGTGATCGCGTCCTCGTAGGCGGACATGTAGTCGTCCCAGAGGGCACGCTCGGGAAGGTCGGCGGCGTTGAATTTCCACACCTTGTCCGGGTTGTCGAGCCGGGCCATGAACCGTCGCTTCTGCTCCGCCTTCGACACGTGGAGATACAGCTTCACGACCTTGGTGCCATTGCGGTCGAGGTGGCGTTCGAACGCGTTGAGGTCGTCATACCGAGCCGCCCAGAACGCCGGCCCGCGATCGGCGCCGAGTCCAGTCTGACTGTCGAGCCACTCGGGGTGGACTCGCAGGGCGACCACCTCCTCGTACTGCGATCGGTTGAAGATCCCGATCCGCCCGCGCTCGGGGGCGTTCTTCTGGATCCGCCACAGGAACGTGTGGTCGAGCTCCTCGCTCGACGGCTTCTTGAACGAGACCACGCTCACGCCCTGGGGGTTCACACCCGACATGACGTGCTCGATGGTCGAGTCCTTGCCGGCGGCGTCCATCGCCTGGAACACCACCAGCACCGAGTGGGAGTCGCTGGCCCACAGCAGTTCCTGCGCGTCGCTCAGGCGTTTGATCCCACGTCGGAGGAGGGCCTTGGCCGTGTCGTGCAGCTTGGTCTCCTTCAGCTCCGCGTACTCGTCCGCGCCTTCCCATCTCGTGGATCGATCGGAGAGCGAGAGGCGAGTGCCGGGCACGACGCGCAACTCATCGATGATGCGCCCTCGGCGCTCCGGGTCCTCGTCGGGGGTGTCGCGTCGCTTTGCCATCACGCTGCGATGCTGTCGAGCTCGTTGTCGTGGGCGGGCTCGCGACTGCGGAGTACCACTTTGACGATCTCCTCGACCGCGACGAGTGCGAGAGCCAGGAGCACACACACGAGCCACTGCCCGCCGGTCAGCGGCGTGGTGTCGAGGACACGGTTGAGGACGTCGAGCTCGGTGGCGAGGATGATCGCGATGATCGTGCCGCCGTAGAGGGTCAGCTGGCGCCGATCCGAGACGATGTCGCGGGTGAACATCGTGCGGGTCTGGCTGCGGGCGCACATGCCCAGCGTCACGTTCATCAGCGAGAAGGTCGTCACCGCCATCGTGGTGGCGACCAGCGCGTTGGCCCAGTCCTCGAAGGCCTCGCGGACGAAGAGCGTGGCAGCGGCGATGAGGAGGCCCAGCACGACGGCTCGAACCCACTGGGGCACATTCAGGACCGGCTGGGCCAGCGGTCGCGGCTTTCGGGCCATGAGGCCGGGCAGCGGCTTGTCGAAGCCGAGGGCGATGGCGATCGGCACCTGCACCACGAAGTTGATCCAGAGGACCGCGAGCGGGGAGAACGGGATGCCGTCCGCGATCGAGAAGATCGCGGCGCCGAGGAACGTGGCGATGAAGCCGACGAGCGCGGCCATCTGGAACCGGATGTACTTCGAGAGGTTGTCGTAGAGCTCGCGCCCGTACTCGACGGCGCGCACGATGGTGGCGAAGTTGTCGTCGGTGAGGATCATCACCGCCGCGTCCTTCGAGACCTCGGTGCCGGTGATGCCCATCGCCACGCCGATGTCGGCCGCCTTGAGGGCGGGGGCGTCGTTCACGCCGTCACCGGTCATCGAGACGATGTTGGACTGTTCCTGGAGCGCGTGGACCAGGCGGATCTTGTCCTCGGGCGCCACCCGCGCGACCACCCCGATCTCGGGCAGCTGGGCGGCGAGCTCCTCGTCGGTGAGCGCGGCGAACTCCGCCCCGGTCAACGCTCGACCGCCGATGCCCAATTCCTTGCCGATGGCGGCGGCGGTGACGGCATGGTCGCCGGTGATCATGCGGACCTCGATGCCGGCGCTGTGGCACTTGGCGATGGCGTCCCTCGCCTCCGCCCGCGGCGGATCGACGATCCCCACCATGGCGATGATCGTGAGGTCGTGCATGTCGTCGAGCAGGGTGGCGGACGGGTCGAACGTGGCGGGGTCGAAGTCCCGGCGGGCCACGACCATCACCCGATGGCCCGACTTCGCCATCCGCTCGTTCTCGGCGAGCGCGGCGGCTTGGTGCTCACCGGCGATCTGGCGGACCTCGCCGTCGGGCGACCAGAAGCTGGTCGAGCGATCGATGAGCACGTCGGGCGCGCCCTTCAGGAAGCAGCGCACCACATCTCGACCACTTCGGTCGGTCATGTTGTGGAAGGTGGCCATGAACTTGTACTCGGAGTCGAAGGGCACCTCCGCCACTCGAGGATGTCGCTCCCGGGCCCCGTCGAGGTCGATGCCGCCCTTCGCGGCGAGGACGATGAGCGCGCCCTCGGTGGGGTCGCCGATCAGGTCGCCCGCGTCGTCGAGACGCGCGTCCGCGCACAGCGCCATCGGCAAGAGCACCTCGTCGAGGTCGACCTCGAGGCCGCCCTCGTGCTTGATCTCACCCGTGGTCGCGTATCCCTCGCCGCTGATCGTGAAGCGGTTGCGGCCCGGCACGACCATCTCGCGGGCCGTCATCTTGTTGAGCGTGAGCGTTCCGGTCTTGTCCGAACAGATCGCCGACACCGAGCCGAGCGTCTCGACCGAGGGCAGCCGTTTGACGATGGCGTTGTGCTCGGCGAGCACCCGCGTGCCCATCGAGTACAGGGTCGTCACCACGGCGGGAAGGCCGGTCGGGATGGCCGAGATGGCCAGCGCCACGCCGGCGAGGAAGATGTCGTCGAAGGGCAGGTCGTCCTGCAAGCCGAGGAGCACCATGATGACGAAGGCGACGCCCGCGATGCCCACGATCACCTGGGTGAGGCGATCGAGCTGCTTCTGCAAGGGCGTCTTGTCGGCCTCGGTCTGGTTGAGCAGGGTCGCGATCCTGCCGATCTGCGTGTCCATCCCGGTGCCGGTCACGATCATCTCGCCGCGGCCCCGGGTGACCGAGGTGTTCATGAACGCCAGGCACACCTGATCGCCGAGCCCGACGTCGTCGCCCTCGATCGGAGTGATGTCCTTCAGCACCGGTGCGCTCTCGCCGGTGAGCGCCGCCTCCTCGATCTCGAGGGTGGCCGCGACGAGCAGGCGACCGTCGGCCGGCACGCGGTTGCCCGCCTCGAACAACACGACGTCGCCGGGCACCAGCTCGGCGGCGTCGATCTCCACGGCAACGCCGTCGCGACGCACACGGGCGATGTCCTTCAGCATCTTCTCGAGGGCCGCGAGGCTCGCCTCGGCCTTGGCCTCTTGTCGAAGGCCCAGCACGGCGTTGAAGACAGTGAGCCCGAGGAGCACGACGGTGGTGCCGAGCTCGCCGGTGACCACCTGGTTCACGATCGCGGCGCCCACCAGGATGATCTGCATCAGATCCTGGTACTGGCGGAGAAATGCCTGGAGGGGCGACTCCGCCTTCTTGGCCGCGAGCACGTTCGAGCCGTACTGCTGCCGGCGTCGATCGACCTCCATCTCGGACAGGCCCCGCGCCGGGTCGACGCCGAGGCGCGTCGCGACCTCGTCGGGCGACAGCGGATACCACAGCGTCTGAGCGGCCTCGCCGGAGGCGGGTGTCACAGCAGTCATCGAAACTCCATTCGTTCCCAGATCAGGCAATCGTGGCGCCGACGCCGAGGACGACGATCGTGAGGGCAGCCACTGCGGCGAGCAGCGGCCGGACCCAGCGTAGGGAGATGCCGCGGGGCTCGCGGGCCATGGCGCGCACATCTCGGTGAGTCGCGGTCAGAGTCAGTTCTCCGAAGCC
>DATEEV010000351.1:0-5941 GCA_035281005.1 Microthrixaceae bacterium
GAGTACTCGTAGGCGGCGCGCGCGATGCCGACGGCCATCGCGCCGACCGAAGGGCGGGTGGTCTCGAACGTCGCCATGGCCGGCTGCTTGTCACCCTCGCCCGCCTTCTCCTTCTCACGCGCTCGCGCGAGCTTGGAATCGAGCTTCTCCTTGCCCCCCAGCAGGCACGAACCAGGGATGCGGACGTCGTCGAGGACCACCTCGGCCGTGTGCGAGGCGCGGATCCCGTGCTTCTTGTACTTCTGGCCCTGCGAGAGGCCCGGCGTCTTCGGCGGGACGATGAAGCTCGCGTGGCCCTTGCTGCCGAGCTCGGCGTCGACGACCGCTACCACGACGTGCACGTCCGCGATGCCGCCGTTGGTGATCCAGGCCTTGGTGCCGTTGAGCACCCACTCGTCCTTCGCCTCGTCGTAGACCGCGCGGGTGCGGTAGCCCGCGACGTCGGACCCCGCATCGGGCTCGGATGCGCAGAGGGCGCCGAGCTGGATCTTGTCGGCCGTGCCGTAACACTGCGGCACCCACTCGGCCATCTGGTCGAAGGTTCCGTTCCCCGCGATGGCAGCCGCGGCGAGGCCGGACCCGAAGATCGACAGGGCCAGGCCCGCGTCACCCCAGAACAGCTCCTCCAGGGCGATCATCAGGGTGAGGCCCGATTGATCAGTGACGCCGCTCGTCATGAAGTCGAAGCTGTAGAGCCCGATCTTGGCGGCTTCCTCCACGATGGGCCACGGGAACTCCTCACGCTCGTCCCATTCCTCGGCGTTGGGACGGAGCACCTCCTTCGAGAAGGTGTGGACCCATTCCTGGATCTGGAGCTGATCGTCGTTCAGCGCCATGGAGAAATCGGACATGACGACCACCAATCGCTCTGAGGGACCCCGTCGGACGAGGCGTGAACACCCACGAAGTTACCCACGGGTAACCAAAGGCGGCAACCCGCGGTCGGCTGATGCCGCCTCGAGCGAGGCGATCGCTACCCTCCTGCGATGCGTTCTCGGGTGGGCCTCACGACGCTGATCGCGGTCGTCGCGACCACCCTGCTCGCCGCGGGCTGCTCCGACGAAGAACCGGCCGAGCGCACCGGGAACGCCGCCAGGAGGACCGCGCCGCCGACCACCACCACATCGAGCACCACCACGTCGAGCACCACGTCCACCACGCTCGTGCCCGTTGCGGGTTCGAGCGACGTCGGCGACCCGACGACACCAGGTGCCGGCAACGGCGGATACGACGTCGAGCACTACGACCTCATCTTCGACGTGGCGGCCGACACCGGCGTCATCATGGGCACCAGCCGGATGCGCGCCGTGGCCACCCAGGACCTCTCCGCCTTCAACCTCGACCTTCAGGGCTTCGACATCGACGCGGTCCTCGTCGACGACTCTGCCGCCGGCCACCAACGCTTCGACGACGAGCTCACCGTCACTGCGCCCGCTCCGATCCCCACCGGTGCCACGTTCACGACCATCGTCCGTTACCGCGGCCTGCCACGACCCGTCGACGATCCATCTGCTCCCGGCGAGATCGGCTGGCTCACGGGCCGATCCGGTTCGTTCATCGTCGCCGAGCCCGTCGGGGCGAAGGCCGTCTTCCCCGGCAACGACCACCCCAGCGACAAGGCGACGTTCACGATCACCGTCATCGCACCGACCGGTGTCACCGCACTGGCCAACGGTGTGCCCAAGGCGACCAGCGACGACGGCAGGCGCACCACGACGGTCTTCGACGTGCCCCAGCCGATGGCCACCTATCTCATCCAGGTCGCGATCGGCGACTACGTGATCGCGAGCGGCACCGACGGTGACGGCATGCCGCTGCGCAGCGCGGCCCCGACCGCGAGGACCTCGATCGACCTCGACGCGCTGAACCGACGGGCCGCGGATCAGATCGCGTGGTTCGAGGAGCAGTTCGGCGAGTACCCGTTCGACACCTACGGGCTGCTCATCGCCGATGCGCCCCCCGAGTTCGCGCTGGAGACGCAGACGCTGTCGATCTTCCCCACCCTGTGGTTCCTCGCGGAGACCGCGCCGGTTGACGCGGTGACCGCCCACGAGCTCGCCCACCAGTGGTTCGGCAACGACGTGTCGCTGTCGCGCTGGAGCGACATCTGGTTGAACGAGGGTTTCGCCACCTACGCCGAGTGGATGTGGAACGACCATGTCGGCACCGAGGACCTCGCCGCTCGAGCCTCCGTGGCCATGGGAGACGCGGGTGCCTGGCGGAGCCAGTACGGACCGGTCGCGTCGCCGCCCTCCGACGAGCTGTTCAACCCGAACGTGTACGACGGCGGGGCGCTGGTCCTGCACGCACTGCGGCTGCGGATCGGCGACCCGGCCTTCTTCGATCTGCTCCGCCGGTGGATCGACCGCTACGGCGGCGCCAATGGAACCACCGCCGACTTCGAGGCGCTCGCCGCACAGGTCTCCGGCCAGGACCTGACGGCCTTCTTCGAGGGGTGGCTCCACTCCACGACGGTTCCCGCCCTGAACTGAGCCGGGGGCGGAGACCCGACCAGCGGGTACGCCGCCACCCTCACGGTCCCCATCTGAGTCGAGCTCAGGCGGGGCGGACCTGTGTGCCGTCGGCAGAGTCCTCGACCGCCCATCCCGCATCGGTGAGCTCGTCGCGGATCGCATCGGCCCGCGCCCAGTCCTTGGCCGCCCGCGCCTCGTCGCGTGCAGCGGCGAGGGCCAGTACGTCGTCGGGCACCTCGGTGTCGGATCCGACCTCGAGGCCGACAGCGCGCACCATCGAGAAGAACGCGGCGATGAGCGGCAAGGCCAGGATGTCATCACCATCGTTGAGCAGCGAGTTGATCATGGTGACGGTGTTGAACAGGACCGCCATCGCGCTCGGCGTGTCGAGATCGTCGTCCATCCGATCGACGAAGTCGGTGATCGTCTCCGGATCGGGATCGGGAAGCTCTGACACGTGAGGTCGGGCGCGACGCGCGACCGCGTCGAGCCGCGCGAGCGCAGCCGCCCCGGCGGCGGTGGTCGTGGGGTTCACGTCGATCGGTGACCGGTAGTGCGCCTGCAGGCAGACCATGCGGTACGCCCTCGGGTCGACCGACTCGATCAGGTCCAACAGGTTCGTGAAGTTGCCGAGCGACTTCGACATCTTCTCCCCGCCCACCTCGACGAAGCCGTTGTGCAGCCAGTGCCGCGCGAAGGCCTTGCCGTCGGCGACGGCCTGGGCCCGCTCGTTCTCGTGGTGGGGGAAGGCCAGGTCCTGACCGCCCCCGTGCAGGTCGAAGTCCTCACCCAAAAGGTCGAGCGACATCACCACGCATTCGGTGTGCCAACCCGGCCGGCCCGGCCCCCACGGCGAGTCCCACGTCGGTTCGTCCGGCTTGGCCTTCTTCCAGAGCACGAAATCGCTCGGCGACTCCTTCTCGTCGCCCACCTCGACCCGCGCGCCGGCGCGCAGGGACTCGACGTCCTGGCGGGCGAGAAGGCCGTAGCCGTCGACGACCGACGATCGGAAGTACACGCCGTCGGACGTCTCGTAGGCCGCGCCGCGATCCACCAGGTCGCCGATGAGCGACACCATCTGGTCGACGAAGTCGGTGGCGTGGGGATCGTGGGTGGGTCGCTTGACCCCGATGGCGTCCATCGCCGAGTACCACACGCCCTCGCACCGCTGCGCGACCTCGGTCCAGGGACGGCCCTCGTCGTTCGCCCGCTGGATGATCTTGTCGTCGATGTCGGTCACGTTCGAGACGTAGACGACCTCGGCTCCACCCCACTCCAGGTAACGACGCAGCACGTCGAAGACCAGCGCGAACCGGCCGTGGCCGAGGTGCGGCGGGCCATAGACGGTGGGGCCGCACACGTACATCGTGATCCGACCCGGGTCGTTCGGCTCGAACGGGACCACGGCGCCCCGGGCGGTGTCGTACAGGTGCAGCATCGCCGCCACGGTAACGGGCGGCCGTCGCCGCACCAGGCGATTTCGGCGGACCGATAGGAGAGCCGGCCGCCCGGACGGGGGCCAAAGAGCGCAAGGCTCGTATCGCGGGGTCATCACGGACCAGACTGTCGGGCCAATGTCCGGACCACTGCCACTCCCCGTTTCGCCTCACCGCCTCGGATCGACTCGCCTGAGCGACGGTCGCACCGTCGGGTGGGCCGAGTTCGGCGACCCCGACGGTGACGCCGTGTTCTGGTTCCCCGGCACGCCGGGGGCGCGCTGTCAGGTGCCCGACGACATCACCACCGAGGCCACGCGTCGGCGATTGCGAGTCATCACCGTGGAACGCCCGGGAACGGGTGACACCGCGGTGTTTCGCTACGAGCGGATCATCGACTTCGTCCCCGACTTCGTCGAGATGGTCGACGACCTGGGCGTCGAGCAGTTCGGGATGGTCGGCTTCTCGGGCGGCGGCCCGTTCGTGCTGGCCTGCGCTCACGAGCTCCCCGACCGCATGACCGGCGGAGTGGTGCTGGCCGGCATCGGGCCCACCTGCGGCGCCGACGCGGTGATCAGCCACACGATGCTGCTCCGACTCGTCGGCGGCGCGATCCGTTCGGTCGCGAACCCGCTGAGCACCGCCTTCGGCGCGTTCATCAAGACCCTCGGCCCCTACGCCGGGCCGATCATCGACACCTTCTTCCAGTTCGAGGTCGGCGATCGCACCCAGATGCACACGCGGCCGGGCACGAAGGCCCAGCTCATCGCGGACCTGAGCGACGCCGCGCACCGCTCCGGCATCCGGGCCCCGTTCGAGGACCTGATCCTCTTCGGACGACACTGGGGTTTCGAGCTCGGGGCGATCCGCGTCCCGATCACGTTCTGGGGCGGCACGAGCGACATCATCGTCCCGTACACCCACGCCGAACGGCAATGGAAGCGAGTGCCGGGCTCGTCCCTGCACACCATGGAGGGGCGGGGCCACTTCGCGGGGTACACCGAGGTCGGCATGGTCCTCGACTACCTGCGCGAGCACTGGCCCGCGGTGCGCCCGGCCGACGGCGGCACGAAGAAGGCGTCCGGCAAGAAGGCCGGCGGCAAGAAGCCACCCGGCAAGGGCGCCGCGAAGAAGTCCAACCGCGAAACCGCCTGACCGCCCGTCTCTCTCCGGTTCTGGCGGTCATTCGTGGCGCAGGCGCGCCCGGTTCGACCGCCAGAACGCGTGCGTGCCGGTTCTGGCAGTCATTCGTGGCGCAGGCGCGCCCGGTTCGACCGCCAGAACGAGTGGAGGTCAGGTGTGGCGGGCCCGGCCTCGGCCCGGTGGGTACGGATCGAGAACGAGGTCGATGCCGAGATCGCCGAGCTCGGCGAGCACCCGATGGCCGAAGATCGCGCTGCGATGCGCGTACGTGTCCGGTGAGAAGCTGAGCCACACCTCGACGTTCGCCTTCTCCGCGAGCACACGAAGGGCATCGTGACGATCACGGAGCCCTTCCATGAGGATGTAGAGATGGTCCTCGATGGGCGCGGACGGATCGAGGCCGCTCTCGAGCACCCACACGGTGAACGACGGCGCCCCCTCCGACTCGCGGGCCGTCGACGGTCGGCGGCCGAGCATCTCGCCGATCGCATCGGCACCGAGATCCTCGCCCGCGATGCGCAATGAAGCCTGGGCCCAGCCGCGGCTGGCGCTCAGCTCCTCGCTGTCGATCACGGTGGAAACCCTACCGTCCCGGGGGGTCGGCTCAGCCGGGCGACGTGCTCGCCGTACGGGTCCCCGCGGTGCTCGACGCAGCCGCGGACCTGACCGACCTCACGGTCGATCCGGCCCAGCGGCAGCGTGTCGATCAGGCTCGATCAGATGGGAAGGGGAATTCCCGGGTTGCACACGACCCCGAATTCCGCGCCCGGCTCGAACAGGAGCAGGCTGCATCCGCTGCCGACGTCGATCTTGCACGCGGTCGTGGCCAGCGGAAGGCCGATGAACAATCCCGCCAACGCCAAACGTCTGAACTTCCTCATGCTGTGC
>DATEEV010000352.1:0-10631 GCA_035281005.1 Microthrixaceae bacterium
CTGGCTCAACGAGGCGTTCGCGACCTTCATGGAGCTGAGCTGCACCGACGCCTACCGACCCGACTGGTCGGTCTGGACCACGTTCGGCCAGGCCCGATCCGGTGCCTTCGCCATCGACGCCACGAGCCACACCCGGCCCATCGAATTCGAGGTCCGCACCCCGTCCGAGGCCGAGGCGATGTTCGACGTGCTCACCTACGAGAAGGGCGGGTCCGTACTGCGGATGGTGGAGCAGCACCTCGGCCCCGAGCCGTTCCGACGCGCGATCGGCACCTACCTCGATCGTCACCGCTACTCGAGCACCGAGACCGCCGACCTGTGGGTGGCGCTGGACGAGGTGAGCGACGAGCCGGGCGAGATCAGCCGGGTCATGACGTCGTGGATCCGCCAGGGCGGCCACCCGCTGGTGAGCGTCGAGCGGATCGCTCCCGACCGGGTGCGGATCCGCCAGGAGCACTTCGCCTACCGCGACCCGACACGCCGGACCTGGTCGATACCGATCGGGCTCCGGATCGCCGCTGGTGGCACGGTCAGCGAGCGTCGGCTGCTGCTCACCGAGGAGGAATTGACCATCGAGGTCGACCCGGGCCTCGACTGGCTGTGCGCGAACGCCGACGGTGTCGGCTTCTACCGCACCACCTACGACGACACGTTGCGCGCCGCACTCCTCGACAGCATCGAGGCGCTCGCGCCGCTGGAGAGGTTCGACCTGCTCGACGACGTGTGGGGATTCATGGTCGCCGGCCGAGCGTCGATCGACGCCGTCATCGAGACCCTCCGGGCGCTGCGCTCCGAGACGCATCCCGCCGTGCTCCGTCGGATGTCGACAGCACTCGCGGAGCTGAAGCTGCTCGGCGGCACGGAACGAGGGGCAGAGGTCGCGGCGTTCGCGGCGAGCCTGGTCTCCGATCGCCACGACACCGATCCGGAGGTCGCCGGGATCCTGCTGCGGATCGCGGGCTGCGTGGCGACGACCGCTGACGCGCGTGCGGAGGCCGCGGCGCTGCTCGAGCGATCGGAGCGGGGCAGGGAGAACGGTTCCGAGCGGGTCGCAGCCGAGCTCGTCGCCGCCGCCGTCGATGTGGTCGCGACCCAGGGCGGCGCGGCCGAGTTCGATCGATTCGTGGACCGGTACCGAGGCGCCGACACCCCCCAGGACGAACTTCGCTATCTCGCGGCCCTGACGAGGTTCGACCACGAGGACCTGCAGGACCGACTGCTGGCCATGTGCCTCGACGAGGTACGAGCCCAGAACGCACCCTTCACGCTCGCCCAGGCGATGAGCAATCCCCGATTGGGGAGTCGCGCCTGGACGTTCGTGCGCGATCACTGGGACGAGGTCACCGCGCGCTTCCCGACGTCGTCGATCCCGAGGATGATCGGGGGTGTGCGCTCCATCTGGGACCCGGTCGCAGCTGCGGACATCATCGAGTTCTTCGACAGCCATCCCCAGGAGGTCGGCGCACGCCAGATCGCGCAACACCTCGAGCTCGTGTCGGTGCAGCAGGACACCCTGGCTCGCGAGGCCGGGCGACTCGCCGCCGCGCTCGCGTGAGGGCGGCGGACGAGGCGCGGCGATGAGGCCGATCGTCGGGCTCCAGGTGTTCGCGGTCGAGCCGACCACCGCACAGATCACCTGGTCACGACTCGGGCCGGGGCGGGCCCGGTTGGACGGGCCGGCCGGGACCCAGTGGTTCGAGACCGACGGTGGCCCCGGGGCGATCGAGGTCGGCGGCTTCCTCGCCGATGCCGACCAGGCCGTCGTGGTCTCGGCGCCGGGCGCGGTCGAGCCCGTCGTGCTGCGAGTGCGGACCCTGGGCCAGCTCGGCGAGGAGCTGTACCGGTTCGCCACGATGAGCGACATGCACATCGGCACGGACCACTTCGGCTTCTTCGCCACGATGCGCGAGCCGCACGCGCCGGTCGCCCATCCGATCCGCTGCACACGCGCCGCGGTCGGCGAGGCGGTCGCCTGGGGTGCGCAGCGCATCGTCGTCAAGGGCGACGCCGTGCACACGAGCCGACCCCACACGTGGGCGGCGATGGCCGACATCGTCGCCGAGGTCGCGGTGCCGGTCGACTTCATCTGCGGTAACCACGATGTCAACCAGCGCAGCACGGTCGATCCGTTCGTCGCAGCGTTCCACCACGGGCTGTCGATGCACGCCGAGACGCACGCGATCGACCTGCCCGGCCTCCGCCTGGTGCTCATGGACAGCTCATGGCCCCAGATCGACATCGGGCGTTGGAACCACCTGCGCGAGCCGGTCTGCGACGCCCTGGCCGACGCCGCCGGACCCGCGATGCTGATCGTCCATCATCAGCCGCAGTCCACCCCGGTGCCGATGTACCTGCCTCGCGGCATCCCCTCCCCCGCGGCGCATCGATTCCTGCGCGCCGCTCGTGCCGCCAATCCGACGCTGATGGGCACCTCCGGTCACACCCACCGCCACCGTCGACGCACGATCTGCGGTGTGGAGTGGACCGAGACCGGCTCACCGAAGGACTACCCCGGGACGTGGACGGGCTACGTGGTCCACGAGCGTGGCGTCCGCCAGGTCGTGCGACGGGTCGCGGCGGCGGACTGCATCGGCTGGACCGAGTACACGCGACGCGCGGCGCTCGGTCTGTGGGGTCACTGGGCACCGGGCCAGCTCGAGGACCGGTGCTTCGTGCACGAGTTCACCGCGGCCTCGCCGGGCCGGAGCTCGGTCAGCGCGGCCGGGTGAGCGAGACCACGAGCAGGATCTGGGCGACGTGGTACGTGGTGATGATGGCCAACCTCGAGCCGCGGAACGGGCGCACGAAGCGCGAGAGCCCGATCATGTAGTCGGAGGCGGCGAAGAGCACGGCACCCGCGATGGCGACCGGCACGGTCGAGCCGACGGCGAAGGCGACCATCACCGAGATCACCGTGATGTACGCCGAGACCGGCACCGCCAGGGCCGCGTCGACCCGTCTCGCGGCGACCACGAGCCGGGGGGCGAGCGCTCCCATCACCACCGCGACGACCACGGCGCCGACGAGCAACGCCCCGCCGCTGACTCCGGCCGCGGCGAGCCCGGCGACGTAGGCGAGGTGCCCGACCAGGAACGAGCCGAGGCCGAACACGAAGAGCCGGTCGTCGGGCAGCATCAGCAACACGTCTCCGGCGAGCGACGCCACGAGCGCGGCGACGAACCACCACCGCGCGGTGTCATCGACCGGCTCGAGCGCGAGGGCCGCGGCGATGAGCGGGACCATCGTCGCGGGCTTGAACACGTACTCCCACCTGCTGCCCAGACCGACCGCCGTCCAGTCCGCGATCGCGAGCACGAGGGTCAGTCCGATCAACCACCACGTGGCGTTCGTCATCGGCGATCCGCCCGACGATCGCGACGCGAGCCCGGGCTACTCATACAGGGTGAGGGCGTCCGACCACGCCAGCCCGCCGGGCTCGCCCATTCGCATCCGGGCGCGGATGACCTGCGCGGGGCGGTTGACGCCGAGCACCGCGGTGCACCGGTCGCCCCGGCGGAACATCGCGACGAATCTGCGCTCCTCGATGGATCCGACCACGACCCGCACCTCGTCGTCGGGCCCGACGCGGCCGGCGACCTGGATCTTGCGGTCGTACTGGTCGCTCCAGAACCACGGGATCGGCGCGAAGACCTCGCCCGTGTCCCCGGCCACCAGCCGCCGCCCGGCATGGGTGCCCTGTTCGATGGCGTGCTCCCACTGCTCGACCCGCATGACCTCGCCATAGCGCTCGTTGGGCCAGCGGGCGAGGTCGCCCGCGGCGACCACCCCGGGCGCGGCACGGCAGGTCGCGTCGCACACGATGCCGTCGTCGAGGGTGAGGCCGCTGCCCTCGAGCCAGTCGACGGTCGGGCTCACCCCCACCCCGACGACCACCACGTCCGCATCGAGCGTCGAGCCGTCGGTCAGGCGCACTCGCTCGACCCGATCGCCACCCTCGAGCGCGGCGACACCGACACCGAGGCGGACGTCGACTCCGTGGTCACGATGCACCTCCGCGACGAACCCCCCGATCTCACCGGGGAGGACCCGCTGCATCGGCAGGGGCAGGGCCTCCACCATCGAGACCTCGAGACCGAGCTCACGACTCGTCGACGCCACCTCGGCGCCGATGAAGCCGGCACCGATGACCACGACGCGGCGGGGCGCGCGGCCGAGGTCCTCACGGATCGCGAGGCAATGATCGAGGTCTCGCAGCACGTGGACGCCCTCGAGCGACCCGCCGATCGCGTCGGGGAGGCGCCGGGGCGTGCCGCCGGTCGCGAGCACGATCCCGTCCGCCGTCAGCGTCGATCCGTCCGAGAGGTGCAGCGTCCGGTCGGCTGCGCTGAACCCCGTCGCTCCGACGCCGAGGCGGAGGTCGAGGTCGAGGTCCTCGAGCACGCTCGCCTGGGGGAGGCGCGCGTCGTGGGGCGCCATCGTGCCGGCGAGCACCTGCTTGGACAGGGGCGGCCGATCGGAGGGGATCTCGGGTGCCGCATCGAGGACGGTCAGCGTCCCACCGAAACCCGCGCCCCGGACGGCTTCGGCTGCGCTCAGGCCCGCGAGTGACGCCCCGACGATCGCGATGTGGTCCATCTCGTCAGGTTCGGGGGCGTCGACGCGGTTCGGGGGAGGTGCTCGGCGACGAGTGAAGGCTCGTCAGTCCTCGATGGTGATGGCCTGCTTGGGGCAGCGCCGGACGGCCTCCTCCATCTTCGGCCGGAGCTCCTCGGGCGGATTCTCCTCGAGGATGTAGAGGAAGTCGTCGTCTCGCACCTCGAACACCTCTGGCGCGATTCCCATGCACACGGCGTTGGACTCACACACGTCGAAGTCGACCACGATCTTCATCCCCGGACTCCCTGCTCGACTGCCCTCATGGTTCGAACCCTACCCACCGCGACGGGGGGTGTTGCCCAACTCGGGTCTCAGAAGATCGTGTAGCCGCCGTCGACCACGATGCAGTCGCCGGTGTGGAAGCTCAGGGTCGGATCTGCGAGGAACACCGCCGCGGCTCCCATGTCCTCGGGCGTCCCCCAGCGGCGCACCGGGGTTCGGGCGGTCGTCGAGGCCATGAACTTGTCCCAGGACTGCAGCGGCGCGGTCAGCTCGGTCTCGGTCCAGCCCGGCATCAGCGAGTTGGCCCGCACGCCGTGACGAGCGAGCTCGACCGCGAGGCCGCGGACCAGCCCGAGCACCGCCGTCTTCGAGGCGGAGTACGCCTCGTTGCCGGGCGCGCCGTGGATCGCCGACGTGGACGTCACGGCGACGAGCGCGCCGCCGTCGCCCCGGTCGATCATGTGGGCGGCCGCGGCGCGCAGGCAGAGGAAGGTGCCGTCGAGGTTGACGGCCATGACCTTCCGCCACTGCTCGAAGGGCAATGTGTGGATCGGGCCGGGCAGGCTCACGCCCGCGTTGGCGATCATGGTGTCGATCCGCCCGAAGCGCTCGAGCGTCGCGGTGGTGGCCGCCTCGACCGCCGACTCGTCGGCCACATCGACCTCGAACGCGGCCGCCTCGTGCCCGGCCTCGGTGAGCTCGCGGAGCGCCGCCGCGCTCTTCTCCGGGTTGCGGGCCCAGATCGCGACCGTGGCGCCGGCCGACGCGACGGCCCTGCCCATTCCCAAACCGATGCCCCCGTTGCCGCCGGTGATCACGACGACGCGTCCGGTCAGATCGAACATGTGGTGATCCCCCTCCTGGTCCCGCACAGTGTGCCCCGCGGCCTCGAGCCGGGGCCCACCAACCTGCCGGCAACCCTCGACGCGTTCTAGGTTCGGGGGCGCGCCCCGTCCGACATCCCGGACGCGGGCCTGCCGGGAGCCACAGGGGGCCAGGACATGGGCATCGACGTCGCGCAACTCGATCAGCTCCGCGAACGAGTCCGCCGCGAGGTCGACCAGGGGATCCTGCCGTCGTGCCAGTTCGCGATCGGCCTCGACGGCGAGCTGATCACCCACGAGGTCGTCGGTGACGCACGCCTCGACAGCACCTACCTGGTGTTCAGCTGCACCAAGGGGTTCGTCGCCGGGGTGGTGTGGCAGCTCATGGGCGAGGGCCGCCTCTCGCCATCGGACCGGATCGTCGACCACCTGCCAGAGATCGCGGCGCACGACAAGGGTGACATCACCGTCGAACAGTTGCTCACCCACACCTCCGGCTTCCCCCGCGCTCCGCTCGGGCCCCCGACGTGGACGAAGCCCGTACGACGCGTGGAGGCCATGGCCGGGTGGCGGCTGAACTGGGAGCCGGGTAGCCAGTTCGAGTACCACCCGACCTCCGCCCATTGGGTGCTTGGCGAGATCGTCGCCCGCATCGACGGCCGCACCATCGGCGACGCGATCGCGGCTCGGATCTCCGAGCCGCTCGGGCTGGGGTTCCGCCTCGGGATCCCCGTCGACGAGCAGGCGAACTTCGCACACCTCGTCCTCACGGGGACCGACCCGAGCCCGGACGACCTCGAGCAGGTGTTCGGCGTGCGGACCTACGAGCGGGGCGAGGTGACGCCGGAGGCGCTGGTCGAGCTCGGGCGACCCGAGAATCTCGCCGTGGGTGTCCCCGGCGGAGGCGGCGTCGGCACCGCGGCGGATCTGGCGCTCTATTACCAGGCGCTGCTCACCAATCCGGGCGGTCTGTGGGACGACGCGCTCCTGCGCGACGCGACGAGAACGATCCGCTGCACGATGCCCGACCCGCTCCTCGGGCACGCAGCCAACCGTTCGCTCGGCCTGATCGTCGCCGGTGACGACGGGAAGTCGCACCTTCGCGGCATGGGCCACACGGTGTCGCCCACGGCGTTCGGCCACAACGGCGCCGCGGGCCAGATCGCATGGGCCGACCCCGAGACCGGGCTGTCGTTCGGCTACGTCACCAACGGCGTCGACCGTGACTTCCTCCGCGAGGCCCGCCGCACCTCGGGCATCGCCAGCAGGGCGGGCGGGTTGGCGACCCGCAACTGAAACGTGTTCTCATTCCGCGCATGGGCATGCCAACCGACGTCGGTGTCATCGACCTCATGCTCGGGATCCCCGAGCCGGGCCACAAGGAGCGCTGGTACGACTTCTTGAAGCCCCGTCTCCGCGACGCTGGCTCGCAGTCGATGAAGTTCCCGGCGGAGTACATGTTCAAGGAGGTGCCCGAGGATCCAACCGACGGCGACATGATCGCCTACACCGTCGACCAGATGGATGCCCACGGCATCGACAAGGCCCTGATCGGGTTCGGCGGCGAGCAGAAGGGCATCCAGTACGACGCGATCGTCAAGCACCCCGACCGCTTCCTCGCCTCGGTCTCGGTCGATCCCAACGACGGCATGCGCGCGATCGAGACCATCGTTCGTTCGTCGGAGATCGTCGACCTCAGGGGCGTGCAGCTGTTCCCGTCGGGCTGCAACCCGGGCGTGCCGATCAACGACAAGCGGATGTACCCCGTGTACTCGAAGTGCTGCGAGCTCGACATCCCCGTGCTGTGCTGCGTGGGCGTCCCCGGGCCTCGGGTGCCGATGGCACCCCAGAAGGTCGAGCTCATCGACGAAGTGTGCTGGTTCTTCCCCGAGCTCAAGTTCGTGATGCGCCACGGTGCCGAGCCGTGGACCGCGCTCGCGGTGAAGCTCATGTTGAAGTGGCCGAACCTCTACTACTCGACCTCGGCCTTCGCCCCGCGTTACTACCCGAGCGACATCGTGGACTTCGCGAACTCGCGCGGCGCCGACAAGGTCATGTATGCCGGGTACTTCCCGATGGGCCTGAGCCTCTCGAGGATCTTCGAGGAACTGCCACAGGTCGGGTTCTCCGACGAGGTCTGGCCCAAGTTCCTACGCGACAACGCCGTTCGGGTCTTCGGCCTCTGAGGTCGCGGCGGGTGGCCGCCGTTGGTCGCGCCACTCGGCCCACCGGTCACCGATGCGCTCGAGCGGGAAGAACGCGAGCAGGCAGACCGTGTGGGGCAGGAAGCTGATCTCGATCGTCGCGTAGGTGAACGTGTGCAGCGCGATCACCCCGGCGATCGCCAACGCCCGGGTCCAGCGGTTCCGCACGAGGATGATCACCGCGGCCAGCTCGAAGCACAGGAACGCCCACTGTCCGATCCGCAACAGGCCGGGCACGTCGAGGAGCACGTCGCCCAGCGGCGTGCCACGGCGGACGATGGCGCGGGTGAACACTGCGGAGTTGGCCCACCCCCATCCCGCCGTGCGGAGCTTCACGATCGCGGAGAAGACGTACGCGAAGGCGAAGCCGACCTGCACCAGGCGCAACGCCCATCCGGTCTTGGACTCCACGTCCTGCCCGCGCCGCGGCGTGAGGGTCAGGGCCAGCAGGGCGATCGTGATCGTGAGCCGGTCGTGGTCGACCTTGCCGTAGGAGAACGCCCACAGCAGCCACACCGTGCTCCCCGCGAGCACCAGGCCGCTGGTGAATCGGGGGGCACGGCGCCAGAGGGCGACGACGCAGGCGACCACCGTCAGCACCCGCAGCCACGCCATCGTGGTGGGAGTCGGGGCGGGGAGCGAGAGGAGTCGCGCCAACAGGACAGGCCGGTACATCGACGCCGCGACGCGGTCGTGCGCCGCGGCCCACGCGTCGATCACCATGACGTGGAGCCCCACGACGACGAAGATCACCCGGGCGAACGCGTCGAGCCGGCGGATGGGCGCGGGCTCGAACCAGTACTCCTGCCAGCGTTGCGGCAACGAGCGCGTCGCGGTGCCCGCCCTCACTGACCCTCCCTCACTGGGCCTCCCAGGTCTGCACCGCCCGGTCGATGTCCTCGACCGGCCGACCCTCCTCGAGTCGTGATCCGATCAGGCGCAGCTCGAGGAGGACGAGCTGCTCGTCCGACGGGTGTTGTTCGTTCCAGCTGGCCGCGAGGTCGGCAAGGCGATCACCCGGCAGGCGCTTGTCCCGGGTGAGCTGACCCTCGACCTCCGCCGGGCGCAGGCCCAACCAGCCCGCCGGGATGTGCAGCTCCTCGCCGGACGCGGTCACGCCGCGGAAGCCGGCCTTCAACACGTGGCCGTCGAGGCGAGTCGCGGTCGCGTACATGCGGAACGGCGCGAAGGGCCACAGGTCGTCGGACCCCCACAGCGACCCGGCGGCCGTCGCGGCCAGCACGGCGATTGCGACCACGTTGCGCCACGTGCGTCCGTATTCGATCGAGCTCCGGCTTCGCCGACGTTCGTGTTGGATCGAGCTCCGGCGTCGCCGACGCTTTCCGCCTCGTGTCCGGAGCGGTGCGAGCTCGGTCATGGGCGTTCGAGGCTACCGGCGGGGCGATCCCACGACCGGCACCGAACCCCGCGGCACGAGCGTCGGCGAAGCCGAAGCTCCGCCGAACACACCGTCGTCGCAGATCGTTCGTGGGCGCACTGTTCTTCCTGCGCCGAAAAGATCGGCCGTTCGGCTCATGTGGGCGGGGCGTGGGCCGACTGGTGTGACATGACCACACGCCGCTGGAAGCAGCTCATCGTGACGGTCGTGGTTGTCGCCGTGGGCGTGCCCACGGTGGCGGCGACTGCCGCCCCTACCCCTGCACCCCCCGTGGTGCCGAGCGGACGCCTCGCAGGCCTCCGATTCCATGTGATCGCGCCCGGCGAATCGCTCGACGTCATCGCCAATCGCTACGGCGTCCCCGTCGATCGCCTCCAGGCCGCGAACGGGATGACACCGGGCCAGGTGTACGCCTCGGCGCGCCTGTTGCTCGACCCGCCCAACGGCGCGGTCGGGGCACCGGGCCAGGCTGGCCCAGCACCCACCACCGCCACCGGCAGCTACAAGGTTCGCAGCGGCGACTCGTTCTCCCGGATCGCCAAGCGCCACAAGACGACCGTCGCCACCGTCGTCCAGCTCAACGGGCTCACGGTCGATCAGATCATCCATCCCGGCCAGGTGCTCGTCGTGCCCGCCGGTGCCGCGGCGCCCGCGCCCTCGACGCTGCGCTGCCCGGTCGCCGGTGCCTCGTTCAACTTCGACTGGGGGTTCCCGCGACACGGCGGACGCTTCCACGAGGGCGTGGACATGTTCGCCCCGGCCGGCACCCCGGTCGTGGCGCCCGTGAACGGAACCGTGACCATCGGGAACTCGGCCACGCCCGGCCAGTACTTCGTGCTGAAGGGCGTCGACGGGTGGCAGTACTTCGGCGCCCACCTGTCGAAGTTCGCCAAGCAGGGGAAGGTCGCCGTCGGCGACGTCATCGGCTACGTCGGTGCCACCGGCAATGCCGCGGGCACCCCGTCGCACCTGCACCTCGAGATGCGCCCCCAGACCGGCCGCCCGATCAACCCCTACAGCCACATGCGTGGCGCCTGCGGCTGACGCCTCACTCGCACCCGCCCACTCACTCACTCACTCACTCACTCACCGTTCTGGCGGTCGTTCGTTGCGCACGTGCGCAACGAACGACCGCCAGTACGCGTCGTATGGGGCCCGCGGTGGATGAGGGGGACCCTCGCTCCTATACTAGAACTTGTTCTAGTTTTCGGAGTGTGCCCGTGAAACGATCACCGTTCCCGATCCCCTTCGGCTGGTTCCAGGTGGGGTACCCGGCCGACGTCGCGGTCGGTGAGACCAAGCCCCTGTACGCCTTCGGCACCCACCTGGTCCTGTGGCGCGACTCGACGGGCCGGCAGGTCAAGC
>DATEEV010000353.1:0-14358 GCA_035281005.1 Microthrixaceae bacterium
CGTCGTCGAGGTTGGCGACGATCGGGCCCATCGTGCCGAGCGGGACGTCCTCGGACCAGTAGCGGATGCGGAGGTCCCACTGGCTTCCGTCGCCGCAGTAGGCCCGGATCAGCTGGCCGAGGTGCCCGATGGCGATCGTGATGTCGGTGAACCCCGCCTGGCGCAGCTGGCGCAGGACGATCTCGATGATGGCGTACTCGTCGCCGATCGGGACGAGTGGTTTCGGGAAGGCGGTGGTGTAGGGCCGAAGGCGGACCCCGCGCCCCCCGGCGAGGATGACGGCATGCACAGGGGCGCAGTGTAGGGATCCCTCGCCCCCTGCCAATAGGTCGATGCGCCCGAAGGTCAGTCGGCCCAGTCAGTCGGCCCGGTCAGGCCGGGTCGATTCGGGCCGCGATGAGCTCGGCCGACATCTCGGGCTCGACGCCCGTCAGCGATCGCATCCGGGTCGGATCGCCCACCACGGCGGGGATGCCGGGACGGTCGAGGGACCGGATCGACACCGCGAGTCCTCGACGTTCGGCCAGTGCCTCCACGATCGCCGCGAAGCGGACGCCGATGCCGGAGCAGATGTTGACGATGTCAGGCACCTGGGCAGCGACGGCGAGGCGGGCGACCGCCGCGGCCAGATCGTCGAGCACGATGAAGTCGCGAAGCGTCTCGGGCCACCACAGGTCGACCTCGCCACCCTCGGGAGGCAGCGCGCGGACGTCGGTGAGGAACTGGTGCAGCGGCGAGACCGGCGGCAGCGTCGAGGCCACCAGGTTGAACCCGCGTGCCACCACCGCGTCCATCCCGGCTTCGCGAGCGGCGAGCACGGCATGTGACCCCGCCCACTTCGTCTCGCCGTAGACGCCCGACGGATGCACCGGCGCGGTCTCGGGCACGGGCTCGGCGGACCCGGGGTCGCCGTACTCGGCGGCCGAGCCGAGGTGCACGAACCGTACGTCCCGACCGACCAGCACCTCCTCGACCAACCAGGTGGGCCAGGCGACGTTGGCGGCGTGCATGACCTCGTCGGTGCCGCGGAGCAGCCCGCTCGTGTTGACCACCACGTCGGCATCGAGCCGTTCGATCTCGTCGAGCACGACCTGCGCCGCGACGGGGCTGCGCTCGGCGAGCACGGGATGGGTCGGCAGGTCGAGCACCCCGATCTCGCGGTGCGCCGCCAACTCGGCTGCCACGGCCGCGCCGACGAACCCCGAACCGAGCACGACGGCTCCGCGTCCCTCAGCCATCGCCACGCTCCTTCTCCGTCTCCAACTTCTCGACTGCCGCCTTCGCCTGCTCCCGATCACCACGGCGGAGGAGCCGCGCCTCTCTCCACGGCTCGAGCCGAGCGTTCGCCTCAGCGGCGAGCGCGATCGCGATGCCGCGGGCGCCGACGCCCTTGCGGATGCGGACGAGGCGCCGGCTCGCGCTGGCCCACTCGGTCTTGTAGGGCTCGTCGCCGCGGAGCAGGTCGAACTCGTCGCACCCTTCCTCGATCGCCCGCTCGATGATCCGGGCTCGCAGCACCGAGCCCGACCCCCGCAGCTCGTGATCGGTCTTGCGGCCGGCTTGGTAGAAGGCCAGCCGCGTCCCGACCCTCAGGTCGACCTCGCTGGCCACCACCGAGCCGTCGTCGCCGACGAGCTCGGTGAACCACACCTCGCCGGCGGCCACTCCGGCCCGCGCGGCCGCGGCGAACGACTCCCACTCGCTGGAGAATTCTGACGCCTCACCCCATCGGTCGTCGTGCAGCGACGCCAGCGCGTCGAGCGCCTCGTCGACCTCGGCCGCGGCGCGCACCCGAGTCGTGATGCCCGCCTTGTCGAACCGCTTGCCGGTGCGCGTCACGGTGCTGCGGAGCTTGCCCGGACGATCGGCGAGGTACTGGGCGAAGTCGGACGGCAGCGGCACGTACGGGCACACACCGAGCTCCCGGACCTGTCCGACACCGGGGCAGCACGCGACCAGGTCGGCGTCGGGGACGAGCCCTCGCAGGTCGAGCACGCGAGGCCCGCCACGGGAGAGCCAACTGCCGATCGCGTCGCGGACCTCGGTGACGCGGCCCGGGTCGGCGACCAGATCGAGGTGATCGGGCTCGAGCGCCCCGTCGCCGAGCATCTGCAGCCACTCGACGCCGAACCGTCGACTTCGTTGCAGGGCCAGGCCACCCACGAGCTGTCCCCCGTCGAGGCAGGTGACCACCACCGGCTCGCCGATCGCGGCGTGGTCGACCCACCACGAACGCAGGAACGGCGACGGAAGCGTCCGGCGGTCCACCAACGCGTCCCACTCGCCCGCGAGGTCACCCAGTGCGGCGCGTGCCCGGATCTCCACGGCGCAGAGTGTGGCAGACCCGCCCCGGCGGCCCTGCGCCGGGTGACTACGGGGTCGGCTCCGCCGGGGCGACCCGGCGCTCGCCCCACTGGTTCCAGTGGGTCACGGTGTCGACGCCTCGGCGCCGCGCGCGCCCGAAGCGGCCGGCCGGGTGACCGAGGGGGACCATGGCGATCACCTGGTAGCGGTCGGGCACCCCACAGACCTCGCGGACCTCGTCGTGTTCGATGCGGAACACGGTGGTGAGGGCGGCGCCGAGGCCCCGGGCCCGTGCGGCGAGGATGAGGTTCTGCACCGCCGGATAGGCGGACGCGAACGGGGTGCCGACGTCGAGGGGGCCCTCGTCATCGACGAGGGACATCGAGATGTCGGCCATGCAGACCAGCACCAGCACCGGGGCCTCACCCAGGTGGGCGGCGAGGTGTCGCGTCGCTGCGAGGGTGCGGTCCCAGGACGCGGCGTCGGCGTCGCTGCGATGGCCGGCGACCGTGGGCAGCATCGCGGCCTCGTAGCGCTGGTACGACTGCTGGTAGATGTCGCCGAGCCGGGCACGCTGGTCCTCGTCGGTCACCACCACGAACTGCCACGGCTGGATGTTGCCGCCGGAGGGGCCCTGCTGTGCGGCACGCAGCACCGCCCACACGTCGGCCTCGTCGACGGGCTCGTCGGTGAAGCGGCGCATGGCTCGCGTCGTCATGATGCCCTCGTACAGCCCGGGCTCGGCCTCCGGCGGATCGGCTGGTGAGGTCACCTCATCACCCCTCTGGCTCATCTCCCCTCGAACACCGGGTCGCGCCGTTCGACGATCGCTGCGACCGCCTCGACGTGGTCGGCGGACAGGAACGTCTGCACCTCAGCGGCGACCGCTCGGTCGAACACCAGCGCCATCGCGGCCTTCACGTGCGCGTTGACCGCGGCCTTCGTCGCCCGCACCGCCAGCGGTGGCCTCGACGCCAACACGTCGGCCACCGCCCGTGCGCGCTCGAGCACCTCGCCGTCGGCCACGACGTGGTTCACAAGCCCCAATTGCGCCGCACGCCGTGAGTCGACCGCGTCGCCGGTGAGCAGGAACTCCTTGGCGATGGCCGGACCGACTGCGAGCGGCCAGATCACCGCGCCGCCGTCGCCGGCCACCAGGCCCACCTTCACGTGCGGGTCGGCGAGCGACGCGCCCTCCCCCGCCACGACCACGTCGCACAGCAACACGATCGTCGCCGCCAGGCCGACCGCCGCTCCCTCGAGCGCGACGACGATCGGCACCTCCACCTCGAGCAGGTCGTTGATCATCGCCTTGGCGTCGGCCTGCAGTGCAGTGAGCGCTTCGATCGAGCGGAGCTGGGGGAACCATTCGAAGTCGCCACCCGCCGAGAACACCCGGCCCTCGGCCGAGAGCACCACGGCACGGGCATCGCGCTCGTGACGCAGTTCGCCGAACAGCCTCGTCAGCTCGAGGTGCAGGCGCGCGTCAACCGCGTTGAGCTCGTCGTCGGGACGATCGATCGTCACGTCGAGCACGTGGCCCCTCCGCTCGAAGCGGATGCAGTCGTATCCGTCGTGGCTGATCACGGCTCCGTCTCCCTTCCTGAACGAGCGACCACCGCCTCGTTCCAGGCGACGGACGCGGTCGTGTCCTGATCGCGGGGCAGGCCGAGGACCTGTTCGGCGAGGATGTTGCGCTGCACCTGCGACGTGCCACCGCCGACGCTGAGCGCGCGGGCGAAGAGGAAGGCCCACGGCCACTCGCCGGGCGGCCCGTCGAGCGGGCCGCGACCGTCGTCGCCGCTCAGCATCGCGGCGGCGCCGGTGAGATCGGCCGCGAGCTCGGTGATGCGCTGGCCGGCGACGTCGGCCAGGAACTTCTTCATCGACGCCTCGGGCCCCGGCTCGCGGCCGGCGAGCGCCTCGGAGAGGATCCGGCGGCCGTGGAGGTCGAGCACGAACGATTCGGCGTAGAGCTGGGCCGCCCGCTGCCGGGCGACGGGGTCGTCGACGCCGCCCGCGGCGCGCAGGAGCATGAAGAAGTCGTAGCTGGTGGGGCCCATCCCCCAGCACAGACCTCCGGTGGAGAGCGAGACCCGCTCGTTGCCCAGCGTCACCTTGGCGAGGCGCCACCCTTCACCGCGGCCGCCGATCATCTGGTCGGCCGGGATGCGCACGTCGTCGAGGAACACCTCGGTGAAGTGGTGGCCGCCCGACATCTCGCGGATCGGCCGGATCGTCACGCCCGGGTCGTCCATCGGGCACACGAAGTAGGAGATGCCGCGGTGCTTGGGCAGCTGCGGATCGGTGCGCGCCAGCAGGATCCCCCAGCGCGATCGATCAGCCCACGTCGACCAGATCTTCTGACCGTTCACCACCCAGGTGTCGCCGTCGAGCTCGGCGCGGGTCGACAGCATCGACAGGTCGCTGCCGGCTCCGGGCTCGCTGAACAGCTGGCACCAGAACTCCGACCCGTCGAGCAGCGGCGGCAGGAACCGCTGCTGCTGCTCGGGTGTGCCCGCGGCGAGGATCGTCGGCCCGGCCCAGCCGATGCCGATCTGGTTCTCGGGAAGCACCACCCCGGCGCGCACGAGCTCCTCGTCGATGATCACCTGATGCTCCGCGTCGGCACCGAGACCGAACGGCGGCGGCCAGTGCGGCGCGACGTAACCGGCATCCGCGAGCTCGCGCGGCGATGGGCGCGGGTGTGCCCTGGTCCACTCCCGCACCGCGACGCGGCGCGGGTCGTCAGGGCCCGGCGCGTCGAAGTCCATCTCAGGCCCGTTCCCGCCAGAGGTCGACGGCAGTCACCATGCGCTCGAGGATCTCGTCGAGGATGCGTGGTGCGGTGGCGAAGTTGAGGCGGACGTGCGCGTTCGACGCCGATCCGAAGAGCTCGCCGGCACTGAGCGCCACGAGCGCGCGGTCGAGGAAGAACTCCGACGGCGCGGCGTCGAGGCCGAGCGGGGCGCAGTCGATCCATGCCAGGAAGCTCGCCTCCGGAGGGATGTGACCGAGCTCGGGCAGGTGTAGGCCGAGGGTCTCAATGACGGTGTCGCGACGCTCGACGAGCTCGTCGACGAACGCGTCGAGCCACTCGTCGCCGTCGCGCCACGCCGCCAGGGTCGCCTCGACCCCCACGTTCGACACCTCGCTCCACTGCGTCGGTGGGATGTCGCGGAACGTGTCGAACCGCGGCGACCGGCCGACGTGGGCCACCACACAGCGCGCGCCGGCGAGGTTGAAGCTCTTCGTCGCGGCATTCAGCGTGAGGGTCAGGTCCGCGATCTCGGGCGAGAGTGAGGCGAACGGGATGTGCTCGGCCCCGATGTCCAGGTCGGGGTGCACCAGGTCGGCGTGGACCTCGTCCGCGAGGACGACGAGGTCGAGGGCGAGCACCTGCTCGGCGAGCGCGACGAGCTCATCGCGACGCCACACCCGACCGGTGGGGTTGTGAGGGTTGACCAGCACCAGGGCTCTCGCCCCGGCCTCCGCCGCTCGCTCGAGGTCGGAGGGGTCGGTGGTCCACGAGTCGCCGAGTCGCTGCCATGCCAGTGGGGCCGCCCGGCGGCCCTGGGCCGAGAGCTCGTCGAGGATCGGCGGGTAAGCCGGGAGGTGGATCGCGACGGGCTCGCCCGGAGCGGTGCACCGGTCGACGAAGAACGAGATCACCTGGATGGCTTCGGGCGCGACCCGCACGAGGGAGGGATCGGCGCTCCAACCGAAGCGACGCTGCTGACGAACGGAGAACTCCTCCGCGACCGAACGCGCTGCGCCGTCGGCGGGATAACCCAGGTCGCCCCGGTCGAGCAGCGCTTCCACCGCGTCGCGGACCGCCGGGCACACCGCGGTGTCAGGCTCCGCGATCCACGCCGGCAGCACCTCGTCGCCGTACCGTGACCACTTCATGCCGCGGCGCCCGCGCAGGCGCTCGATCGTCATGCCGTCGAAGGGCGAGCCATCGAAGGGCGAGGCGGGCAGTCCGTCGAAACCCGCGTCGTTCATCGCAGCGCTCAGAGATCGGGCCGGTCGACCGGCAGCCCGAGGAGCACCTTGCCGCAGGGCTCGAGGATCGAGGGGGCGACCATCACGTGCTGGGTGGTGGCGAGGGCGTCGCGAACCCGACCGGCGAGCGGCGAGTCGTTGCGCACCGACGTGCCGCCGCCCAACGTGTACATCGCGGTCGCGACCCCCGCCGCGGTGGTCACCGCGTGGGTGGCCGCGATGCGGAGGAGGGCTCGGGTGTCCATCGAGGCAGGCTCACCGGCGGCCGCCTCGTCGAACGCGCTCGACGCCGCCGCCCTCAGGCCGGCGCCGGCCGCCGCCAGTCCGGCGGTATGGCGGGCGACCTCGGCCTGGACGGCAGGACTCGCTGCGAGGCGCCTCGAGTCGAGCGTCGGGATCTTGCCGCCGGCCAGCTCGACGAGGTCGTCGATCGCGCCGCGGCCGATGCCCAGGGCGACGGCCGCGATCCCACTCGCCAGCAGTCCGAAGATCGGCATCTGGTACAGGGGCGTGGTGGCGATCGCCGTGCGGTCGAAGATGGGGATCGTGAGGCTGGTGTCGACCTCGGCGCCGGTCACGGCCCAGTCGTGACTCCCGGTGCCGCGGAGGCCCACGACATCCCAGTTCTCGACGATCTCCACGTCGCCGGCGGGAACGAAGCAGAGCCGGAAGGTCGCGTCCTCGCCGATGGTCCCACCCACGAGCCAGGTGCAGTTCTGAGCCCCGCTCCCGAACGACCACCGGCCGTCGACACGCAACCCGCTGTCGGTCGGCTTCGCGATTCCGGTCGGCGCGAACCCGCCGCCCCAGATGCCGAGCGGATCACCGAACACCTCCGCCGCGGGACCCGGCTCGAGCCAGCCGGCGAGCACCGACGTCGTCGACGAGATCATGGCGCACCATGCAGCCGACGGGTTCGCCACGCCGAGGAGCTCGAGCGACTCGATCATCTCGACCGGGTGCGCCTCGGGCCCACCTAGCGTCGAGGGCACCAGCATCCTCATCAGCCCGGCCGCTGCGACCTCGGCCGCGAGGTCGGCCGGCATTCGTCCGATCCGGTCCATCTCGTCGCGGCGAGCCGCGAGCCGAGGCGCGACGACGCGGCTCGAATCGACCAGTGCGCCCATGAGCACGACCGTACCGGGAGGATCGAGCACGGGCGCAGAAGTTGAGCCTCATCACGCCGGTCCTAGGCTGCGCGTCGAGCGCGACGTCACGGGCGTCCGCCGGAGCCGAGGGGGACCGATGACGTACCGAGTGATCCAGTGGGCCACGGGCACGGTGGGCGTGCATGCGGTGCCGGCCATCGCATCACACCCCGACCTCGACCTCGTCGGGCTCTGGGTCCACTCCGACTCCAAGGCCGGCCGAGACGCCGGCGAGATCTGCGGCGTCGACCCCGTCGGTGTGATCGCGACCCAGGACGGCGACGCGTTGCTCGCGACCGACGCCGACTGCATCTGTTACACCGCCAACTCCGACCTGCGACCGGGACAGGTCGTCGAGGACCTGTGCCGGATGCTCGCTTCGGGGAAGAACGTGGTGAACACCTCGTACGTGCCGCTGCTGTTCCCGGCCGCGGCGGGCCCAGGGGTGCTCGACATGCTCGAGGCCGCCTGCCAGGAGGGGGGCACGAGCTTCTACACGTCGGGGATCGACCCGGGGTACGGGAACGCCGGCATCACGATCGGTGCGCTCGCGCTCTGCAAGGAGGTCCGCACCGTCCGCATGGCCGAGATCGTCAACTACGCCACGTGGGACAACCCGTTCACGATGTTCGAGATCATGGGCTTCGGGAAACCCGACGAGTCGCGCTCACTCCTGCTGGCGCCGGGTTCGACCACGCTCGCCTGGGGCCCCGTGATCGAGCTGGTCGCCGCGGCGCTCGACGTGCAGCTCGACGGCATCACCGAGTGGCACGAGCTGATCACCGCGGACGAGGACTTCGAGATCGCGTCGGGACCGATCCCGGCCGGCACGATCTCGGGCATGCACTTCGAGATCCGCGGCATGGTCGGCGACGAGGCGCGCATCGTGGTCGAGCACGTCACGCGGCTTCGCGACGGCGACGCTCCCGACTGGCCACAGGGCGGGGGCTACCGGATCGACATCACCGGCGAGCCCCACGTCCACCTCGAGGTCGAGGTGTCGTCCGACCTCGGCGACCACAACCACGCGGGCTGTCTCGCCACGGCGATGCACGTGATCAACGCGATCCCCCACGTCGTCGAGGCCGAGCCGGGAGTGCTCACGATGCTCGACCTGCCCGTCTACTCCGCGAGACACCTCATGGCGAGATGATCAGCGCGCGGATCAGGCCGTGAACGCCCGGTTGCCGTAGCGGTCGAGGCTCACCACGTCGGTGACCGGTCGACGCGTCGTCGGTCCGTACCGCCCGCGGGGCCAACCGAGCGGCACCACACATGCGGGGGTCACCGACAGCGGCATCCCGAGTATCCGGCGAGCGAGCATGTGGGACCACAGTGGCAAGGTGATCAACGACGCACCGAGGCCCATCGACCGCGCCGCGAGCAACAGGTTCTGCACCGACGGGTAGATCGAGCCGTAGAACGATGATTCCGCGAACGGTGGCGACGGTATGAACGGGATGCGCTGTCCGGATCGGGGCGACGAGACGAGGCACGCCACGACCAGCACGGGGATCTCCTCGAAGTGTTCGACCTGCCACTGCACCGCGCGCAGCACCTTGGCCATGTCGTCGTCGATGTCGGCCAACCGGCTTCCGAGACCGTGGTACAACCGCCACGACCGGCGGTACTGCTTGGCCAGCGCTGCCTTGACGTCGCGGTCCTTGACGACGACGAACTCCCAGTTCTGGCCGTTCGAGCCGGTTGGGGCGCGCAGCGCGAGCTCGATGCAGCGCAACACGATGTCGTCGTCGACCGGGTCGGGCAGCACCCGACGGACCGCCCGTTGGGTCTCCATCGCGTGCTCGAGCGGCATCTGCAGTCGTTCCCGCATGGCTGCGTACGAACGGTCGCCCTCCGGCGCGTGGGCGTTCAGTGTCTGATCAGCAGTGGTCTCCGCGTCGGCCATCTTGCCCTCCGGGTGCTTGGGGTCGTCAGTCGAGGTTCCGCAGTGCAGCAGGGAGCGCCAGCGACCGAACCTGAACCGAGGATGCCTCGACCATGAGGCCTACTCGAGGATCCGACCGTCGACAGCCTCCGAGTACAGCATGCGGGCGATCGGCGCGTAGTCCGGACCGCAGCGCAGGTGATGGCCGCCGTCGATCGAGAGGTTGACCCCGGTGATCCACGACGACTCGGGCCCGACGAGGAAGCGGATCGCGTTCGCCACGTCCTCGACCTCACCGAAGCGCCGGATGGGCGAGTTGGTGAGGTAGCTCCGACCCGTATCGTCCGCCTCGCTGATCATCGCGACGAGCTCGGTCCGCACGATCCCCGGGTTCACCCCGTTGACGCGGACACCGACCGCGCCCATCTCGTCGGCGGTGGTGCGCACGAGCATGTCGACGCCCGCCTTGGCCGTGTTGTACGGCCCCATGAACTTGTGGGTGACGAGCCCCGCGATCGACGACACCGCGAGCATCGCTCCCCCGCCGGACTCGGCGATTGCCGCGCCGGCGTGCTTGAAGGCGAGGAACACACCGGTCAGCGACACGGCGATCACCCGGTTCCACTCGTCGAGGCTCGTGCCGACGATCGGGCCCACGGTGCCGTCGCCCGCCGACGCCACGCACAGCCCGAGCTCACCCGGCAGCTCCTTGGCTGCGGCGATCGCCCCGACGACGTCGTCCTCGACGGTCACGTCGCCGGGGAACGTCGACACGACCGCGCCGTCGGTGACCACGTCGTCGAGCGTCGCCGCACCGGCGGCCAGCTTGTCGGGGTTCCGACCCATCAGCACCACCGATGCCCCGTCGGCGACGAGCAGCCGGGCCGACGCGAGCCCGATGCCGCTGCCCCCTCCGGTCACCACGGCGGTCTGGCCCTTCAGTGGCAGGTCACTCATGTCGTCGTCCCCTTCTTGATGCCGTGCTCACGTCACTCCTACCAGAGCAGGACAAAATGCCTGATGGGTGCCGTGCTTCGCACCGCACCGTAGCGTCGGGCTCGGTGAGCGCTCTTCCCGCACTCGAGCCGATGAAGGCGATCGCAGGTGAGCTGCCCACCGACGACGACGCATGGGCGTACGAGATCAAGTGGGACGGCATGCGCGCGCTCGCCTTCGTCGAGGGCGGCGCGGTGCGGCTGCGCTCGACCCGCCGCAACGACGTCGCCGTCGGCTACCCCGAGCTCGCGGCCCTCGGCGACGCGGTGCACGGGCGGCCGGCGGTCCTCGACGGCGAGGTGGTCGCGTTCGACGAAGAAGGCCGACCGAGCTTTGCGATGTTGCAGGGTCGCATGCACGTGAGCGACGCCGCGGCCGCGGCGCAACGCGCCGCCGTGGTCCCCGTGGTGTACATCGTGTTCGACCTCCTGCACTTCGACGGCGTCGACTGCTGGCAGCTCCCCTACCTCGAGCGTCGGCGGCTGCTCGGCGAGCTGGTCCAACCCGGCTCCCACTGGCAGGTCCCCTCCCACCAGGTCGGCGGAGGGGCCGAGCTCCTCGCCGCGGCCGACGACCGGGGCCTCGAGGGTGTCGTCGCCAAGCGGCCTCAGAGCGCGTACGAGCCCGGGCGCCGCTCCGCGAGCTGGCGCAAGGTCAAGGTCCGCCGGACCCAGGAGTTCGTGGTCGGGGGTTGGACCGAGGGCGGCGGCAACCGCTCGGGCCACCTGGGCTCGTTGATGTTGGGCTGCCACACCGGCGATCGCCTCGGTTATGTGGGCAACGTCGGCACCGGATTCTCCCAGAAGGAACTGGCACGCCTCGGTGCGCTCCTCGACGATCTGGCGATCGACGACTGCCCGTTCGACCGGCTCCCCGTCGGCCCCAACACCCGCGGCGCACACTGGGTGCGGCCCGAGCTGGTCGTGCAGACCAGCTACGGCGAGTGGACGCCCGAGGGTCGGCTGCGCCACCCGGTGTACCTGGGCCAACGCACCGACAAGCTCGCGGCCGAGGTCACGTGCGACCCTTGAGCCCCTTCGTGTGGTGGGCGGTGGTGAAGTTCGCGGCAACGATCGTGGTGGCGCCGATCGCGGCGCCGATCGTCGCGTGGCGCGCCGCGGCCAATCACGCCCGGGCCCAGGCACAGGTGCGAGCGCTCCCTGACCAGCTCGCTGCGGTGGCCGAGGGAGGTTCGCCGGCGGGCGCTGCGAACCGCGTCGGCCGGCTGCCGGCATCGACCGACGCCGTCATCGTGTCGGACCTGCACCGCAGCTATCACGGCCGCCGCGAATGGAGCCGGGTGCAACACACCGACGAGCTCTACGAGGCGATGCTCGACCACTACGGCGCCGCCGGTTGGCACGTCGTCGAGAACGGCGACACCGACGACTTCTGGATGGTCGGCGGCTCGACCTACGGGGCTCGTTACGACACCGTGCGACTCGCGCTCAGTGTCGTGCCGGGCGAGTGGGGCCGTCGCGCCCGACGATCGCTGCACCGGTCGCACCTGATGCGGATCGAGGCGGACAACCAGGCGATCTTCGACCGCCTCGCCTCCCTCGGGACCGCCGGTCGCTACCACCGAACCGTCGGCAACCACGACGACGTGATGCTCGACCCCTGGCTCGCAACGATCGTGGAGGAACGCCTCGGCGTTCGCCCGGTCGACTGGATCGTGCTCGCGGGCGACGACGGCGCGGAGGCGGTCATCACCCACGGGCACCAGACCGACGCCTGGAACGCCCCGGGCCGCGCGCTGCTCGGCCGGCTCGCGACCTGGATCGCCAACACACTCGCTGACGTGCCGGGCCTCGATTCTCCCGAGTCGCTGCCAGGCCCCGATCAGAGCGTCGATCTGCTCGAAGGACGGCGTCAGAACCGGCTCACGGGCATCGGGTCGCGCTTCGGCGCCAACGCCAACTTCGACAGCCTCGACGAGGAACTGCTCTTCGACGCGATCGGCGAAGCCGGGACCGCGGGGCCGTGGCTGATCCTCGGCCACACCCACGTGCCGTTGTTGTCGCCGCTGTCACGCAGCGGGGCGAGATGGGCGCGCTACGCCAACGCCGGCCACGGCCTGTGGCACGAGATGATCACCGCGATCGAGTGGCCCGGCTCGGCTGCGGCCGGCCCGGAGGGCCGCGTGCCACGGCTGGTGGCGTGGGTCCACGCCGATCAGCTCTCCTGCGCCGACATCGCGTTGGAGATCGTGACGACGGGCACGACGACTGGTCGCGGGATCAGCAGGGTCGAGCTGGCCCCGACGGCCGACGGACGTCGCCTCGAGCCGGTCTCAGCGGCCGGTGTGGCCGAAGCCGCCGATGCCGCGCTCGGAGTCGTCCAGTGAGTCGACCTCGACCAGCACGACGTGCTCCACCCGTTGAACGACGAGCTGAGCGATGCGCTCGCCACGCACGACGTCGAACGCCTCGGCCGGGTCGGTGTTGACGAGCAGCACCTTCAGCTCACCCCGATATCCGCTGTCGATCAGGCCCGGGGTGTTGAGGCAGGTCACGCCGTGCTTCAGCGCGAGGCCGGAGCGGGGTTGCACGAACCCGGCGTAGCCCTCGGGGATCGCGATGGCGAGTCCGGTCGGGACCAGTCCGCGACCACCGCCGGCCTCGAGGCGGACGTCGACCGAGGCGCACAGGTCGAGCCCTGCGTCGCCCGGTTTCGCGTACGCCGGGACCTTCAGGTCGGGGTCGAGTCGTGTGATGGGGATCTCGAGCATCGGCCCGGCAATCTAATCCTCGATGGCCTCCTCGCTTCGGCTCAGGCTCGCCCTCGGCTGCGCCTCGGGCTTCTTCGCCTCCGCTCCTCGCCTAGGGCGACCGTTATGGTGACGTCGTGCTGGTGTGGATGGATCTCGAGATGACCGGGCTCGACCACACCCGAGACGTCATCGTCGAGATCGCCACGCTCGTCACCGACGACGAGCTCGAGGTGGTGGCCGAGGGTCCCGACATCGTCGTGCACCAGCCGGTCGAGGCGCTCGGCTCGATGCAGCGGATCGTGGTCGACATGCACACCTCGAGCGGGCTGCTCGAGGCCATCGCCGCGTCGACCGTCGAGCTCGCCGAGGCGGGCGCGCTCACCCTCGCGTTCATCAAGGAGCACGTGCCCGAGCCGGGGTCGGTGCCGCTGTGTGGCAACTCGATCGGGATGGACCGACGGTTCCTCGCCGCCTACCTGCCCGAGATCGAGCAGTACCTCCACTACCGGTCGATCGACGTGTCGACCGTGAAGGAGCTCGCCCGGCGTTGGTACCCGGACCTGTCGCCGCCGAAGAAGGCGACCAGCCACCGCGCGCTCGACGACATCCGCGAGAGCGTCGCCGAGCTCAAGTTCTGGCGGGAGCACGTGTTCCGGCCAGCCGCCGCCGAGTCCGAGCCCTCCTGAGGCGGCCCCACCCGCCGCGGATTCCCGGTTCGCAACCACCTTGGGTGGCAAACTGCGCGCAAGAGGAAGACCGCATCTGAAGGGAGCGGGATGAACGACAACAGCAGGGTGTTCATCGCCGAGCTGGTGGGCACGGCGATTCTCGTCATCGGGGGGTGTGGAACGGCCGTCTTCGCCTCGGACGTGGTCGGGACGTTGGGAGTTGCGACCGCATTCGGCCTCTCGCTCCTGGTCCTGGCGTATGCCCTCGGCGGCATCTCGGGATGCCACGTGAATCCCGCCGTGACCCTCGGGATGTACCTCGGCGGCAAGATCGAGGCCGGCATGTTGTTGATCTACTGGGGGGCGCAGCTCATCGGTGGTCTGATCGGCGGCCTGATCCTGTGGGGCACGTTCCAGCTCGACGACCGCGCCCTCCCCGCCGGTTTCGCGTCGAACGGGTTCGACGACCATTCACCCCAGCTGTGGAACCTGGGGGCCGTGGCGCTGGTCGAGATCGTGATGACGGCGCTGTTGATCATGGTGGTGCTGTCGACCACGCACCTGAACTTCCCGATCGGGTTCGGCGGCATCGCCGCCGGAGTCACGTTGTGGCTGATCCACCTGATCTCGATCCCG
>DATEEV010000354.1:0-2986 GCA_035281005.1 Microthrixaceae bacterium
AACATCAAACTGCGGGAGCTGGTCAAGGCTCTCTGCGCCCTCCCCGACGAGTTCGACACCAGCGACACCAGGCCTCCACCGGCCATGTTGCTCGCACTGCGTCGCCGCATGGCTGAGTTGAGAGACGAGCACCAGTGACGCCGCATGGCTGCGGTGCTCGCCGAAGGGGAGCGATGACCTGCGACTGCCAGTCTTACAACCGGCCGGAGTTGAGTGGTGATCGGCCGGAGGTGGCGCTCATGCCACCCCCATCCATCGCAGCGGGCCGTGCCGACCCAACGAACTCAATCATGGTCGACGCCTGCATCGCCGCCACGGTGCAGGCGATCTGGGACGCCGGATTCATCACCCTCGGATCGTGCTGCGGTCATGGCAAGCAAGCCCCGTCGCTGGTACTCGGTGAGCATGAGCGTGGCTACGACGGCCTCATCGCCCTGATCGAAGCGGTCGACGGTCGGGAGTTCGAGTTGTTCCAATGGCGGCTCATCCAACTGACCGAGGTGCACTGCCCGACCTGCACCACGAGGAGGAACGAATGAGCAACGTCGAGGTGTTCCGGGGCCGTGACGCCCGCAGCGCGGCGGTCGAGCGCCACCCGGCATCGGGGCAGGTCGCCAACGCGACGCTGCGCGAGCAGTTCGAGATTGCCACCTCGATCGCCAACGCGACCGAGGCGGTACCGAAGTCCTACCGCAAGCAGCCCGGCGCGGTGCTCCTCGCGATCGGGTGGGCCCAGGAGCACGACGTGAGCCTGTTGACCGCGATCCAGAACGTGGCGTTCATCGAGGGCAAGGCCGTCGTGGACGCCTCGATGCAGCGGGCGCTCGCCAAGCGGGCGGGCTACGAGTTGGAGATCACCGTGAGCGACCACACCGCGGCGGTCCACATCCTCCAGGGTGGCAAGGCCCTCGGTTCCGCGTCCTACTCGATGGAAGACGCCCGACAGGCCGGGCTCGCCGACAAGAACAACTGGCGCCGCAACCCCGAGGACATGCTGGTGGCCCGGGCCACCACCCGGGCGATCCGCCGGTTCGCGCCGGACGTGCTCCTCGGCCTGGTGTCCTCCGACGAAGTCGACGAGCCGGCTGACGTGGTGGAGCTGGCCGAGGTCGGCGGGGTGGGGAGCGAGGAACCGGAGTCGCGTCCGGTCCCCACCCACCCCGTCTCTGACGAACAGGGAGAATCGGACGGTCCGCCCGCGCCGTCGTCGTCGCCCCCGGCCTCGGCGTGGGCGGACGAGAACGCACTCCGCGACGACCTGCGCGCCCGAGGACTGACCGTCGCCGACGCGGTGCGCGAGTCCTACGCCATCACCGAGACGCTCGGCATCGAGGACCGCGCCGGGAACCTGCGCGCCATCCACCGCCACCCGAGTCCCGAGTTCGTCCAGGCGTTCGCCGCGTGGGTCGCCAACCACGACGTCGTCACCGAGTCGGCCGAGTGAAGGCGCCGTTCGTGTGGTTCGGTGGCAAGCGGCGCGTGGCACATACGGTCTGGGCCGCACTCGGCGACGTGGACAACTACGTCGAACCGTTCGCCGGGTCGCTCGCCGCACTCCTCGGGCGGCACCACCACCTCGACGACGGGTCACGCCGCGCCGAGACGGTCAACGACGCTGACGGGTTCATCGCCAACTTCTGGCGGGCGCTCGCCGCCGACCCCGAAGCGGTCGCCTATCACTGTGACTGGCCGGTCAACGAGGTCGACCTGTTCGCCCGGCACCTGTGGCTCGTGAACACCGGACGCTCCACCCTCCTCAACGGCATGGAAGCCGACCCCGACTTCTACGACCCGAGGATCGCCGGGTGGTGGGTGTGGGGCATCAACGCCTGGATCGGATCGGGCTGGTGTTCCGGTGATGGTCCATGGATGACAGACGACGACGGCATCGTGAGCAAGCGCCCCCACCTCGGCAACGCCGGGCGGGGCGTCAACCGCAAGCTCCCCCACCTCGGCGACGCCGGGCGGGGCGTCAACCGCCAGCTCCCCCACCTCGGCGACGCCGGGCAGGGCGTCAACCGCAAGCTCCCCCACCTCGGCAACGCCGGGCGGGCGGGGTACAACAACCTGACCACCAAGTCCAACGTCGCCGGCTACTTCTATGAGCTCGCCGACCGGCTCCGCGACGTCCGCGTGTGCTGCGGCGACTGGTCACGGGTCACCACCCGCGGTGCCCTGTCGTACGGCGCCACGGTCGGGCTGTTCCTCGACCCCCCGTACTTGGGCGACGTCCGCACCGCAGACCTGTACGCCGTCGACGATCACACCATCTCCCACGAGGTCCGCGACTGGTGCATCTCCAACGGCAACGACCCACGACTACGGATCGTGCTCGCCGGCTACTCCACCGAGCACGACCACCTGATGCCCGTCACATGGCGGCGACATCGGTGGTCGTCGTCGGCGGCCTACTCGACCACGGCGTCCGCCGCACGGGGCGACATGAACCACGAGAACCGACACAACGAAGTCCTCTGGATCTCACCACACTGCATCGAGCCCGACACCCAGGGCGAGCTGTTTGGCGGCGTAGCGTGAGCGTCCACTTCAACGAGGCGGCCACGCCGGGCCGGTGGTGGTGCCGGGCGGGCCGCCACTACGTCGAGTGCTACGTGGACCGGGGCCGGTGGGTGGTCCTCGTCGACGGCGTCGAGCAGTTCACCGCGGCCAGCCTGCAGCGCGCCGAGCGCGAGGTCGAGGACCGGCTCGCACCATGAGGGCACTGCTCGCCACTGCGACCCTGGCCGTCGTGCTCGCCGGCTGCGACGTGCCCGTGCCCCAGACGTGCGAGGCCGCCATCGGCCTGGCCTGGATCGGCGACGGGGCATACGCCCGCCTCGAGATGCAGCGCGTCTCCTGGCGCGAGTCGCGCAACGTCGCGACGGCGCACCGTCCTGGCTCGCAGTACTACGGCTGTCTCCAGATCGGCGTGCGCACCCATGCTGCCCGTATCAAACGGCTGGGGTTCACCGCCGCGGACATGTTG
>DATEEV010000355.1:0-14096 GCA_035281005.1 Microthrixaceae bacterium
TGGATGTGAGCACGGACGGGTCGGCGACGTCGGGCAACTCGACGGTGGAGTCGACCACGACTGGCGGGAACTCGGGTGACTCGGGTGACCCGCTGGCTGACGCGACGGCGACGGACCTGGGTGACGACTGCGGCTGCTCGCACAAGAGCAAGGGCGCTTCGAGCTCGGACTCCGACGTGGACGCTGACGCGGACGCCGATTCGGGTGACACTGGCGATTCGAGGACCGAGTCCCACACCTCCGGTGGTCACACCGGTGACGCCGAGGTCGATTCGGAGGCCGACACCAAGACCGAGTCGGGGAACTCTGGTGATTCGGGTGACACGGGTAAGGCCGAGAATGACACCGATGCCGATTCGGGTGACACCGGCCATGAGGGCCGCACGGGTGACAGCGGCAGGGCCGAGGCTGACGCCGACGTGAAGGCCGGCGTCCGCAACATCGACACCAACAACACGACCACCGTGATCACGGCTGATCCGTGGGCCGACGCGGAGTCGGGCGACACCGGCCACAAGGGCGACTCCGGGAACTCCGGGTCGGTGACCGTGTCGAACACGGCCACCTCCGGTGACAGCGGCAACACCGGGAACACCGGGAACGCCGATGCCATCGTCTCCACCAACGGCACCGCGACGAGTGGCGACTCGTCAGTGACGAGCACCACCACTGGCGGTGACTCGGGTGATTCGGGTGACCCGACCGCGGACGCGACCGCGGTCGATGACGGCGGCGATTGCGGCTGCGGCTCGCACCACTCGAAGGGCAAGGGTGGTTCGGGCTCGGACACCGAGGTCGATGCCGACGCGGACGCCGATTCGGGTGACACCGGCGACTCGAAGACCGAGTCGTCAACCCGGGGCGGCAGCACCGGCGACGCGAAGGTCAATTCCGAGGCCGACACCAAGACCGAGTCCGGGAACTCCGGTGACTCGGGCGACACGGGCAAGGCCGAGAACGACACCGACGCCGATTCCGGTGACACCGGCCACCAGGGCTCGACGGGCGATTCGGGCAAGGCCGAGGCCGACGCCGACGTCAAGGCCGGCGTGCTCAACATCGACACCGGCGGCCACGGCGGTTGTGGTTGCCCGAGCATCCTCAGTTTCAACGGTGGCGGCTACGGCGGGGGCAGCACTGAGACAGTGATCGCCGCTGATCCGTCCGCGACCGCGACCTCCGGTGGCACCGGCCATTCGGGTGATTCGGGTGATTCGGGTGCGGTCGAGGTCACCAACGACGCGACGTCGGGTGACAGTGGTGGCACGGGCCACACTGGCAGCGCGGCTTCGGACGTGAGCACCGACGGCACCGCGACCTCGGGCGACTCGACCGTGACCAGCTCCACCACGGGCGGGAACTCGGGTGATTCGGGTGATGCCACCGCCGACGCGACCGGCGATGACGGCGGGGCACCGATCCTGGTCCTGGCCCACAGCTTCGGCGGTCACGGATGTGGCTGCTCGGGCGGTTCCGACGTCGACGCTGACGCGGACGCCGAGTTGGGTGACACCGGTGATTCGGAGACCGAGTCCCACACGAGTGGCGGTCACACCGGCGATGCCGAGGTGGACTCCGAGGCCGACACCAAGACCGAGTCCGGGAACTCGGGTGATTCGGGTGACACCGGTAAGGCCGAGAACGAGACCGACGCCGATTCGGGTGACACCGGCCATGAGGGCCGCACCGGTGACTCGGGTGACGCCGAGGCTGACGCCGATGTCTGGGCCAAGGTGATCAACATCGACACCAAGACCACCATCACCACGATCTCTGGTGACCCCACCGGTGATGCCACCTCCGGTGACACGGGCCACTCCGGGAACTCGGGTGACTCCGGTGCCATCACGGTCGCCAACACCGCCGCCAGCGGCGACTCCGGCACCACCGGCGCCACCGGTGCTGCGGCGGCCACCGTGGACACCGACGGGACCGCCACCAGCGGTGACGACTCGACGACCTCCGACACCACTGGAGGCGACACCGGCGACTCGGGCGACGCCACCGCTGACAGCACCGCCCTCGCCGCCTGAGGGCTGGGGTGCGGCCGGCTCGACCTTGGCAAGCTCCGGTGACGGAATATGCAGGGTCGAGCTCGATCACCGAGGACAACTACCGGACCGGACTGTGATGCGAACCCCGAACCAGCGGATCAGGCTCCTCAACCTCTGATTCCCTCTGCGGGTTCACCTGTGCCGTGAGCGCATGTTGAGGGGTTCCCGAACTTCTTGCTGCGCCGGCTGGCGCCGACCTCGAGGGGCACGGTCCAGTGATCGGCGATGATCGGGAACACCGACGATCCTCGGCGCGTGCCGACCGTACGCTCGGGAGCATGGCCGAGAACAAGACGAAGCCCACCGACGCCGACGTGGACGCCTTCATCGACGCGGTCGACAACGACCGGCGCCGGGAGGAGGCCCGCACGGTCCTCGCCCTCATGCGTGAGATCACCGGGGAGGACCCGGCGATGTGGGGGCCGTCGATGGTGGGGTTCGGCAGCGTCCACTACCGCTACGACAGCGGGCGCGAGGGCGACATGTTCGCCGCGGGCTTCTCACCCCGGAAGACGGCTCTGACCGTGTACCTGGCCGCCGGGTTCGACGGGCGGGAGGAGCTGTTGGAACGGTTGGGTCCCCACACCACTGGCAAGGGGTGCCTGTACCTAAAGCGCCTCGATGCCGTCGATCTCGACATCCTGCGCGCGCTGGTCGAGTCCTCGTACCGGCACGCCGTGACGGTCGTCGACGCGCCGAAGGGCGGCGGCTGAGCGAACGCGCCGCCTTCCGCGACGCGTTCAGACGAACGAGGCGTGCGCCGCCACGAACGACCGCCAGAATCGGACGGGGAGGGTCAGGACGAGTCGGCGGCGGCTTCGAGCGCGGGGCGGATCGAGTCGAGCGCGTAGGGGATCGACAGCGGGCTCGGGGTGTTGAGCCCCGTCGCGTCCAGGTAATCGAGTTCGGCCACCGCGCCCGTCTTCACCGCCGGCAGCTGGTCGAATCCGACGATGTCGTCGGTCGACCCGCCATTGGTCAGCACCAGCAACAGGTCGCCGTCGAGCATCGCGGTCTGCTCGAGGCTGAGCTTCACCCGGCTCTCCCCACCCTCGCCCCCTCGAGGATCGTCGGCGAGATCGACATGCCGAGCTGAGCCATCAGTTGGCCGGCGCCGTCGTTCGGGTCGGCCACCACGTAGAACGCATCGCCCGGCACGAAGTTCACCAGGACGTAGGTCTTGCCATCGAGGCCCGGCAGCTCTCGGCCACCTTCTCCACCGAGGCGTTGGTCTCCTCGATCACCTCAGCGGCCTTGTCCTCATCACCCAGCACCGTGCCCGCGGTGGTGGTGATGTCCTGCCAGGTGTCGACCTGGCTGTCGCTCAGGGTGGCGATCGTCGGTGCGATCGCGGTGAGCCGGTCGTAGTCGGCCTGGCTCTGCGCGAAGTAGGCCACCACGATCAGGTCGGGCTGGAGCGCGGCGATCTGCTCCCACGGCAGCTGGTCGGTCGCCGTCATCGCAGTGGCGGCGTCCAAGTCATCGCCCCGCCACGGGAACGATCCGCCCTCGACATTCGGGTCGGCGATGTAGCCGACCGGGGCGTGGTCCATCGCGACCAATACATCGGTCCACTGCGCGTCGAGCGCCACGATCCGCTCGGACGCCACCGGCACCTCGGTCTCGCCATCGACGTGTTCGATGGTGACCGTGCCCGCGCCCGCCTCAGCAGCGGTCGTCTCAGAGTTGTCATCGGCGTCGGACGAGTCGTCGCCGCAGGCCGCCAGCATCAGCGCGCAGGCGACCCTAGGAGAGAGGAGCAGAACGGAGGAGCGACCCAGCGGGGTTGGCCATATGTTTGGCAACCCTAATACTCGTTGTCGGATCTCAGATCACAGTGGTTGTCGCTCAAACGTGGCGAAATCGCGCAGGTCGGATCCTCAACAGAACGGCTCGCCGTTGGCGAGGGTCAGTCGTTGGGGCGAGGGTGACCCTTCCCGAGTGGCGCGGACCGTCCGCCTCGCATCAACAGGTCGAGGCGCTCCACGCCCAGCTCGTCGCGCAACGCCTCCACGGTGAAGGCCGTCAACAGCGACGGTTTGAGCGCCCGGATCGTCGCCGACCGGGGCAGGCCGAACAACGGCCCCATCTCGCCCACGATCTGCCCCGATGTGAGCGTCGCGATCCGTACCTCTCTCGTCGCGTCAAAGTCGACCACCCCGGCTGCTTCTGCCTCGGCCGATTCGAGCGGTCGCAGCACCTCGACCTCACCCTGCTCGATCCGGTAGACGAGATCGCTCACGTCGCCCCGCCGGAACAACACCTGGCCCGCCGTCAGCGCCACCGACACCGACTCCCGACCCGCCCGCGGCGTCGCGTGCGGCACGAGCTCGATGATCTGGTCGGCCAGGGGCAACAACCGTTCGTCGTGGGTGACCACCACCACGACCCGACCGGGGGTGGCCAACCGTCGCAACGTCCGCAGGGTGACCTCGACCTGTACGTAGTCGAGGTGCGCCGTGGGCTCGTCCGCCAGGATCAACGGCGGGTCCATCGCCAACGCCCGCGCGATCGCCACCCGCTGCTGTTGACCACCTGACATCCGCGCCGGCACGAACCCGGCCCGCGCGCCCAGATCCAGCTGCTCGAGGAGCTCGGTCGCCCGGGTCCGGGCAGTCGCCCGCGCGACTCCGGCCGATCGCATCGGCAGCATCACGTTCTCGAGCGCGGTGAGGCTCGGGATGAGGTTGAACGCTTGGAACACGATCCCGACGCCGTGTCGGCGGAAGTCCATCAGCTCGGCGCCGCGCAGGCCGGTGATCGACCGGGCCCCGTGCCGGATCGTTCCCGCCGTCGGCTCGAGGATCCCGGCCAGGCACGACAGGAGCGTGGTCTTGCCGCACCCACTCGGTCCGAGGAGCAGCGCCAAGGATCCGTCGGGGATCGTCGCCGAGAACCCGTCGACCGGCCGCACCCGCTCGACGCCGGTCGCGTATTCGACGACGAGGTCGTCCATCACCAACGAACCGTCGGATCCCTCGAGCGCGGCGCCGTCCGTCACGTCGACGTCCTGCTCGGCGGTCAAGTCGCACCCCCGAACGCGAGCGCCGGCTCGACCGACACCGCTCGTCGCAATCCGAACAGGCTGGCGAACAGGCCGACCACCAATGCCACCACGAGCAACAACCCGACCGACGACCCGGCGACCTCCACCGGCATCGGGAACGTCGGTGCCAACACCAGACCGAGCCCCACCCCGAACAGCGCAGCGGCGAGCGCCAGGATCACCGCCTGCATCGCCAGGCCCGCCGCCATCGCGGACGTGGAGGTCCCGGTCGCCTTGAACACCGCGAAGTCCCGCGTCCGCTCCAACGCCGACAGGAACACGACCGAGGCGATGATCAACGCCGCCACCCCCCACAACAACCCGGTGATGAACGAGATCGACTGGGTGGCTGAACCGAGCGCCGCCAGACCGTCCTCGCGGGCCTCGGTCGGGCTCACCACCTGGAACCCCGACGGCGCGCCCTCGAACCCCTCATCGATCACCCCCGCGGTCACGAGGGGCGCCCCCCCGAGGAACTGGTCCTGGAACTCGGGCAGGTCCATCACCACCCCGAGGTTCCCCCCGAACAACGACATGGGCCCGACCCTCCCGACCACCTCGTAGCTCGCTCCGCCGATCTCGACGGTCGACCCGGTGGCGAGCGTCGACCGGTCCGCCACCAGCACCTCACCCGCCCGCTCGAGGCTCCGACCGTCGATCACCGAGGGCTCCGAACCCGACCCGCGCGGCACCCCGAACACGCTCATGACCACCCCGTCTCCACCCCCGCCGATGGCGCGCTGTGGCAGGTACATGACCGGCGTCGCGCCCGCGGGGAGGGAGTCGACCGAGAAGGGTGTCGATCCGCTGAACGGACCCCCCAGACCCGACGGCATCACGAAGCCCCGCTCGGCCCCCAGGCTGTCGATCGTGTTGTCGAGCTCGACCCCGAACGCAGAGGACAGTCCGCTCATGAGCAGGCTCATGCCGAACACGAGGCCGCACCCCATCATCGAGATCAGATAGCGCCGTCGTCGCCAGAGCAGATCTCGAAACGCTGCGTGGATCATGTCCTCGCTCCCTCACTCCGCGCCCTTCGGTGATGTTCCCACAGTCAACGCGATACGTCGCTCTTCGGGCTGGGTGCGGGTGTTCATGTGCGGGGTCTGGAAAATGTGAACGTGTTGTTGCTGGGGTTTCGTTGGGGTTTCGGGGTGCGTTGGCCTGGTTTTGGTGGCGTGGTTGTGGCGTCACTGTGGGTGGTGGGCTGTTGTGGGGGGATGAAAGTCATGGTGGATCTCTTCCACTCGCGCATCGGGAGGCGCAGGGTGCGTCAGTGCTGTGCCGGGGAGCGAGGGAAGGAAATCGAACTCAGTGATGAAGCGGGAACTGCGGACCACGACGTCTGGTAACAGCGGCAAGAGCGGCGGGAGCGGGGATCCCTCAACGGACGCCACGGCGGCGGCGGTTGCCGCCGGGGCGTCCGGAGGGAACACCTCGGGTTGGGACGCCCTCGCTGCCTGAGGGCTGATGCGTTCGGCTCGACCTCGGTTCGAAGCGGGAACGAACTGAGGCAGGGGGTGCGGGACGAAACGCGCTGCCCCCGCAAGGGGGCAGCGCTTCGTCAGAACGGCAGCGCGTCGAGATCGACGTTGCCGCCCGAGAGGATCACGCCCACGGGCCCATCGACGGTCTTCCGTCGTGCCAGCGCCAGCAGCGACGCGACCGCGGTCGCGCCACTCGGCTCGACCACCTGCTTGAGCCGCGTGAACACCAACGCCATCGCGGCGACGATCTCGGCCTCGCTCACCGTCACCACCTCGACCTCGTGAGCGAGCAGCACGCCGAGGGTCGTCTCGCTCAGTGTCGCCACCAGCCCATCAGCGATCGTCGTGCCATTGCCCTCGACCCGCAGTTCACCCGCCGCGATCGACCGCGCCGCGTCGTCCACCGCCGCCGGCTCCGCGCCGACCAGCCGGATCGACGGGTCGATGCCGTGCGCCGCGATCGCCGTGCCGGACATCAGCCCGCCGCCCGACACCGGCGCGACGATCGTCCGTAGGGCGGGCATGGTCTCGAGCAGCTCGAGCGCGGCCGTGCCCTGGCCGGCCATCACGTCGGGGTGGTTGAACGGATGGATCTCGGCGGCACCGGTGGCGGCAACGATCTCGGCCACTCCGGCGGCGCGGGCCGCCATCGTCGGCTCGCACTCGACCACCACGGCCCCGTAGCCGCGGGTCGCCGCGAACTTGGCCGCCGGCGCGTCGGCGGGCATCACGACCCGACAGGTGACGCCCCGCGTGCCCGCTGCCAACGCGAGCGCCGCGCCGTGGTTGCCCGACGAGTGGGTCACGACCCCCCGCGACGCGGCCTCGTCGGAGAGCGACTGGACGGCGTTGGTCGCGCCTCGGAACTTGAAGGCCCCGGCGCGTTGGAGGTGCTCGCACTTGAAGTGCACACGGGTGCCGACGATCTCGTCGATCAACCGACTCGTCATCACCGGCGTGCGGTGCACGAGCGGCTCGATCCGCGCCGCGGCCGCTCGCACGTCGTCGAACGTCGGAACACCGCTCACCCCGACGAGCCCCGAGCATCGGCGGGGCTCAACCCCCGAGTCGCGGCGACGATCCGCCACGCCGCGCGCGACAGCGAGCCCAAGGTCGGGACGTCGACCTTGTCGAGCGTGTCCGCGGGATCGAACAGATACCACGGCGCCGCGAGGTAGTTGACGAGCGGCACTCCCACCTCGTGGAAGAACCCGCCGTCGGTCGTCGGGCGGTGGTCGAGTGCGTCGGGGGTGAGCATCAGCGACCGGTCGAGGCCTTCGGTGACGATCGCGTCCCACACGACCTGCTCGAGCCATGGCACCTCGGTCGTGAACCACCACCGCGGTGTCACCCGGTCGAGCGGCGTGCCATCGACCGCGGTGTCGACCGCGGCGTGCTCGAGGTGCACCTCCAGCACGATCCGGTCCATGTCGGCGGCGTGAGCCTCGACGAAGCCGCTCGTGCCCGCGCCCGCGACCATGTGGGCGCCCGCCGCCAGGAACACCAGTCGGTGCGGGCGCTGCTCGGCCGGCACTTGCGACCACGCCTCCGCCTGGGCGAGCACCAGCGCGATGCCGCTGCCGTCCTCCACCGCGGATGCCCACGGTGCGTCGTGGTGCGTGCCGATCACGACCCAGTCGTCGTCCACTCCCGCCAGCTCGCCGATCACGTTGTGGGTCGTCGTGGTGCCCCTCGTCGCGTCGACCCGGATCGTCGCCGTCGCCCCGCGCCCGGTCGCCTCGTCGAGCGGCCGAATCTGCGAGGCGTTGACGTACACACCCGGGATGGAGCGCGGCAGGCCGTCGTAGGGCACGTAGTAGCGGCAGTCGCCGGGATAGCCGTGCAGCACGCCCACGAAACCGACCGCGCCCGCCTCGATCGCAGGGTCCATCGTGTGTTGCATCGACATCGAGAACGGCAACAGGTGCGTACTCGACGCGAACGTCTCGTCGGGGTCGTACGCCCATCCACTCGCCGCAGGGGATCCGGGCGGCGGGTCGCCCTCGCGCGCGGGCTCTGCCTTCAGCGCCTCCCGGCGGCGAAACACCGGGAACTCCAGACCGAGCCCGACGAAGCGGTCATAAATCATCGCGGCCACCCGCTCGCCGGCCGCGTCTCCGGGCCGTCGCACTCCCTCCGCCACCACCCGCTCGATGATCCCCATGAGGTTGGCCGGATCGAAATCCGGCACGGAGGTCGTCATCTCGACATCATGGGGGACGACGAGCCCGAGGAGCGACCGATGTCCAAGCTGCTGCGTCGAGACGATGGCTTCGCCCGCAGTCACCCACATCGTGTCGGCCCAACATGAGGGCGCGTCGAGCTTCGGTGTTGATCGTGGCCGTCGCCCTGGCGTTGGCCGGATGCAGCGACGACAGTGATCCCGTGACGGTCACCGACGACGGCACCAACGCCCGGGACCCGGCCTCGTTGGCCGGAACCCTCTGGGCCCTCACGTCCCGAGGCGAGGGCGCCGCCTCGGTCGCCACCGTCCCGGGCACGTCGCCGACGATCCAGTTCCTCCCGGGTGGCCGCTTCACCGCGGACACCGGCTGCAACATCCTCAACGGCGCGTACGGGTCGGCGCGCGACAAGTTGACCCTCGAAAGCGGTGCGATGACCGAACGAGCCTGTCTCGATCAGGCCGCGCAGGACCAGGAGGCCGCCATCACCCAGGCGTTCGCCGCCGTGCGCATCGGAGAGCGGGTAGACGAGTCGTTGCTCATGAAGGCCGACTCGGGCGCCGTGCTGCTCACGTACGCCTCGATCCCGACCGAGCTGGAAGGCACCTCGTGGAGAGTGACCGGTGTCAACACGGGCACCAGCGCCGTCGAGACCTCCGCGCTCACCGAGGCGCTCACCCTCGAGCTCGGCACTGATGGCACGGCGTCGGGCAATGCTGGGTGCAACCGCTTCACCGGCACCTATCTGGCGGACGGCAACAAGGTCACGTTCGACGCGCTCGCCACCACGAAGATGTCCTGCGAGCCCGACGTGATGGCCGTCGAGCAGCAGTACCTGGCCGCGCTCGACAACGTCGTCGCCTTCCGCCGCAGCGGCACGTCGGTCGATCTGCTCGACGAGTCCGGCGCGACCCAGGTGGGCCTCGCCCCGGCGGTGTGACCGGCATGCCCACGCACACGGTGACCAATCAGCCGCCGCCGCTGGAGGACTACGACCTCTACGAGACCGACCCCGTCCTGCCCGCCGCCGTCGAGCGGGAGGGCGGCGCCTGGGCGAAGGCCGAGCTCGGCCAGTTCGGCCGCACGGTCGGCACCGCGGAGTCGTTCCACCAGGGCGCGCTGGCCAACGCCCACGGGCCCGTGCTCCAGACCCATGACCGGTTCGGCCATCGCGTCGACGAGGTCGAGTTCCACCCCGCGTGGCACCACTTCCTGGAGCTCTCGGTCTCGAACGGACTGCACAGCCTGCCGTTCGAAAAGCCCGCCGGCGAAGGCGCGCGCGTCGTTCGCGACGCGTTGTTCTCGATGGTGAGCCAGGTCGAGTCCGGCCACGGCTGTCCGATCTCGATGACCACCTCGGTCGTGCCGGCACTTCGCGCCGAGCCGGAGCTCTCGGCGAAGTGGGAACCGACGATCCTCACTCGCACCTACGACCCGAGACTGGCGCCGATCGCGGACAAGCGCGGCGCGCTCCTCGGGATGGGCATGACCGAGAAGCAGGGCGGATCGGACGTGCGGGCCAACACGACCGTCGCCCATCGCATCGAGGGCGACACGTATCGCCTCGTCGGCCACAAGTGGTTCACCTCCGCGCCGATGTGCGACGCCTTTCTCGTGCTCGCCCAGGCGCCCGAGGGCATCACCTGCTTCCTGTTGCCCCGGGTGCTCGACGACGGCACGCGCAACTCGCTGCGCCTCCAGCGCCTGAAGGACAAGCTCGGCAACCGGTCGAACGCCTCGTCGGAGGTCGAATTCGACGACACGATCGTGTTCCGGGTCGGCGAGGAGGGCAGGGGAGTGCCGACCATCATCGAGATGGTCAGCCACACGCGCCTCGACTGCGTGGTCGGTTCGGTTGGGCTCATGCGCCAGGCGGTGGCCCAGGCCGGATGGCACGCGGCGCACCGTGTCGCGTTCGGGTCGGACCTGATCGACAAGCCCCTCATGCAGAACGTGCTCGCGGATCTCGAGATCGAGGTGGAGGTCGCGACGCTGATGATGATGCGCCTCTCGGGCGCGTTCGACCGTGCCGCGCTCGACCCGGCGGAGGCGGCGCTGATGCGGGTGGCCACCCCGGTGGCGAAATACTGGGTGACGAAGCGGTGCAGCGAGGTCGTGCGGGAGGCGATGGAGTGTCTCGGCGGCAACGGCTACGTCGAGACCTCGATCCTGCCGCGCCTGTACCGCGAGTCGCCGGTGAACGCGATCTGGGAGGGGTCGGGCAACGTCATCGCTCTCGACGTGATGCGTGCACTCGGCCGCGCCCCGAACGCGGCCGACGCGTTCCTGGCCGAGGCCGAGCTCGGACGCGGCGCGCACACCCTGCTCGACGCCGCCATCGATCGGCTGCGCGGCGAGCTCGCCACCATCGAGGACCCCGAGGCCGGTGCGCGCCGCCTCGTCGAATCGATGGCGATCATCTGGGGCGCGTCCCTCGCCGCTCGCCACGGCGACCCCGACGTGGCCGACGCCTGGGTCTCGGCCAGGGTCACGGGCGGTTCGGGCCGGCTCTACGGCACCCTCGAGCCCGGCCTGCCGATCGCCCGCCTGGCCCGGCGTGCGGTTCCGGTGCTCTGAACCGGGTGGCGTTCAGGCGCCGATGTGAATCGGCAGGACGCGGGGGCCGCGCACCTGACCTCCCGACCACCGCACCGCGCCGGGATCGGCGAGGGAGAACTCGGGGAAGGCGTCGAGCCACACCTCGAGCGCGACGCGCAGCTCCATGCGGGCCAGGTGCGAGCCGGCGCATCGGTGGATGCCCAACCCGAACGCGGCGTGGCGGTTCTCCTCCCGGTCGATGATCACCTCGTCGGGCCGGTCGAACACCTCGGGATCGCGGTTCGCCGACGGGAAGGGCAAGAGCACGAACTCCTCGGCCTTCATCGGACAGCCCTGGTACTCCATGTCCTCGCGCACCAACCGCGCCATCGTCACCGGGGCGTACGCGCGCAGCAATTCCTCGATGGCCGTCGGCAAGAGGTCGGGCTCGGCCAGCAACCGCTCCCGGTCGGCCGGGTGTGTGGCGAGGTGCCACAACGACGCACCGATCGCGGACCACGTCGTGTCGATGCCGGCGATCATCAGCAGGGCGACGGTGCGGCCCACCATGAACGGGTCGAGGGGGACGCCGTCGAGCTCGGAGCCCAGCAGGAACGTGATGAGGTCGTCACGCGGCTGTGCGATGTGGTTCTCGATCTGGACCTGGAGGTAGCCGAACAGTTCCATCATCCCCGCCGCGCGTTCCTCCATCGGCTTGTCGACGCCCTCGAGCACGTGGTTCACGAAGCCGCGGAACCGATCGGCGTCGGCCTCGGGCAGGCCCAGCATGTTGGCGATCACCCGGACCGGGATGTGCTGCGCGTAGCCCTCGGCCGCGTCGATGACCGGCAGGCCACGCAACCCGTCGATCAGCTCCCCGCAATACGCCCGCGTCGACGGCTCGAGCTTGTCGATCGCCTGGGGCGAGAACGCGGGCAACAGCATGCGGCGCGCGCCCTGGTGGAACGGCGGGTCCGACGAGATCGGTGGCGCCACGCCCGCCGGCGCCATCTCGAAGGGCGGGCGGAACTTGGAAACGACGACGCTGCGCGACGTGAACCGTTCGGTGTCGTACGCGATCGCGGAGATGTCCTCGTGGCGGGTCGGCAGCCACACGCCGCCGTAGCGCTCGGTGTGCGCGATCGGACAGCGCTCACGGAGGTCGTCCCAGATCGGGTAGGGGTCCGCCGCCCACTCCTCGTCGGTGTGGTCGAAATCGGTGGTCCAGTCGCTCACCTTCTCGTGCAGTCCCATCGCCGGCCTCCCGTCAGTCCTCGAACAGCTCGATCGCGCGCTCCGGGCAGTTGAGGACCGCTCGCCGCGCGGCATCTTCGAGCTCGGCCGGGACGATGCCCTCGTCGATCTCGTGACCGTTGCCGACGTCGTCGGGCTCGAAGACCGCCGGCGCCAGCGCGTAGCAGCGGCCATGGCCCTGACAGCGTTCGTCGTCGACCTTCACCCTCATCGATCAAACCCCCTGATCATGCGTCCCTGGGTCCGAGATCTCGGACCGAGAGTCGCATTTTCGTCGAAACTGACGTCATGCGCGCCCTGACGTACGAAGGCCCCCACGACATCCGGGTCGCCGAGGTTCCCGACCCCGCCCCGCGTGACGTCGACTCGGCGGTGATCAGGGTCACCGCGGCGGGGATCTGCGGCAGCGACCTGCACATCTACGACGGTCACGGCTTCAGCCCCGACACCGGTTATTGCGTCGGCCACGAGGCGATCGGCGAGGTCGTCGAGGCCGGCTCCGGCGTGCGCCGCTTCGCAGTGGGCGACCGGGTGCTCGTGCCCGCCTCCGCGGGGTGTCTGACCTGCGAGCCGTGCCGGCGCGGCTGGGTTGCCGGCTGCGAGACCCTGCTCGGCGGCTGCTACGGCCTGGGCCACTCGCTGCCCGGGAGCCAGGCCGAGGCCGTCGCCGTGCCCGCGGCGGACCTCAACCTCCAGGCGATGCCCGACTCGATGAGCGCCGACGCGGCGCTCACGCTCACCGACAACCTGCCCACCGCCTGGTACGGCGCACGGCGCGCCCGGATCGAGCCGGGCGACACGGTCGCGGTCGTGGGTCTCGGCCCGGTCGGGATGCTGTCGGTGATGTCGGCCCAGGCGATGGGGGCGGGCCGCGTGCTCGGCGTGGACCTCGTGGCGGAGCGTCGCGCCGCGGCCGCCGCGATCGGTGCCGAGCCCGTCGAGGGCGACGATCCGCGCGGCGCGCTGATCGAGATGACCGCAGGCCGCGGCGCGGAGGTGGTGCTCGAGGCCGTGGGCGCCGACGAGACGATCCGTCTGGCCATCGACGTCGCCGGCCGGGCCGGTCGCGTCTCGGTCGTCGGCGTGAACCAGAACATGAACTTCCCGATGCGGATGGTGCTCGCGCAGCTCAAGGAGCTCGAGTTCGCGATCGGCCTGTGCTCGGTCCAGCGGGAGCTGCCCACCCTCATGCGCCTCATCGAGGCCGGTCGGATCCGTCCCGAGTCGGTCGTCACCCACCACCTCCCGCTCTCGGAGGGTGCGGAGGCCTACCGGCTCTTCGCGACCCGTGAGGCCGGTGTGGGCAAGGTCAGCCTCGATCCCACCCGTTGAGGGCAAGTCAGTGGCGGGGCGTGCGATCGAGGGCGGCGTTGATCACCGCGCTCACGTCGTCGCCGTAGATCGTCGCCACGCTCGTGCCGACCTGCACGACCGACATCAGCAGTGACAACAGGATCGTGACGATCCCGTTGCCCATCGCCTCGGCGTCGACGTCGGTGCGGAGGTGCCCGGCAGCCTGCTCGCCGCGGATGCG
>DATEEV010000356.1:0-3903 GCA_035281005.1 Microthrixaceae bacterium
CTGGCTCGTGGCGAGGTCGTACCCCACGTTCAGCGAGAAGATGTCGGTCAGGTAGGCAAGGTCGGCCTGGGTCTGGCGGAACTCCGACGAGCCCGCCCGACCGTCCCAACGGCTCCCCTGCTCCAACACGACGACCGATGCGCCTGCCTCGGTCGCTCGAAGCGCGGCGACGCCCCCACCGAAGCCCGAACCGATCACGCACACATCGAACGACGAGCTCACGGCGCTGCCACCAATCCGGTTGCGGTCACCGTCAAGCGGGCGTCGGGCTGACCGAAGGTGCGGTTGTAGCCGAAGTCGAGGGTGGGACCCGGACCGGTCGGGCCGGGGAACCCGATGTAGGGACCGCCGACGCGGGGCGTGCCTGCGGTCTCGGCCCGGAAGTCACCGTAGAACGCGACCTTGGCCAGGACGATGGCGGCGAAGTACTTGAGGTCGAGGGGCTCGATCACGCGGTCGAAGAGACCCTGCATGAGCATGATCTTGTACTGGCGCCCGGACTCGGCCAGCGTCGGCCCCAACGGAAGTCGATCGAACGTCGGCCGAACCGGTTCGAGCAGGTGGAAGGCCTCGGCCCACAGGTTGAGGTCCGCGGCCCAGGCGCGAAGGAACCAATCGGTCAGGTAGTTCAACGATCCCGGGAAGGATCCCAGTTGGGACACGATCCACTCGTGCACCCCTGCCTCGGTGGCGCCGGGTGCCGGAGCGCCGGACGGGAGGCGATCCTCGACCACCCCGTTCCAGGTCCCGGGAACGATCGCGTCCCACAGACCCATGAGCGCGGGAGCGGCCGCGGCGAGACTCGGCGCCGGCGCGCAGGCCGTGGCGCCCGCCCCCAACACGGTCGCTCCGCCCGCCGCCACCACGCCCAACATGAACTTCCGCCGCCCGAACGCCACCTGGTCCCCCTGTCGTCGCTGTTCAACCCGGCCCGACTGAACCGTCAATCAGGTCCTTGTCACTTGCGGACGGCGATCACACGACCTCGCCCACGATCTTCAACGCGTTCTCCGCCTCGCGCACGAATCGGTCGACCAACTCCCCGGCGGGGACGAGCTCGTCGATCGCGCCGGTGCCCTGCCCGGCGGGGTAGCACTCCTTGGCCGGGTCGACGTCCGCGGTGTCCTCGTCGCCACCGAGGTGGAAGGCGCTGTCCTGCACGGAGCGCATCGCCTGGTACGGGAACTTCTGGATCTCGTCGGAGTGCTCGGTCCAGTAGTCGGTGTAGTCGCTGCGGATGACGCGCATGGTCTTGCCGGAGTACGCGCGGGAGATCACCGTGCCAGCTTCGTCGCTCTTCAACAGCGCGTCCTTGAAGCCGCGGACCGCTCGGGCCTCGGGCGTGGCGATGAACCGGGTGCCGACCCAGACGCCATCGGCGCCGAGCGCGAGGGCGGCGGCGAGGCCCCGCCCGTCGAAGATGCCCCCGGCGGCCACGACGGGAACCCGGTCGCCCACCGCGTCGACGATCTGAGGTACCAGCGGCAGGGTCGCGACCTGGCCGGTGTGACCTCCGGCCTCGGTTCCCTGCGCGACGACGACGTCGCAGCCGGCGTCGACCGCGCGCCGAGCGTGGTCGACCTTTCCGCACATGTTGATCACGAGCACGCCGTGGTCGTGGCACAGCTCGATCACCGCCGCGGGCACGCCCAGCCCGGCGACGAACACCGACGCGCCCCCTTCGATGATCGCCTCGACCTGGACGGCCATGTCGCCGGGCATGGCCGTCAGCAGGTCCACGCCGAACGGTCGCTTGGTCAGCGTCCGAACGAGTCGCATCTCGTCGACCATCTGATCGGTCGTCATCGTCGACGCGCCGAGGCAACCGAACCCCCCGGCCTCCGAGACCGCGGCCACGAGTCGGTGGTAGGAGACACCGCCCATCCCCGCGAGCATCACTGGGTGTTCGACGGCCAGAAGTTTGGTCAATCGTGTCTGCATCGTTGCTCCTCCTGTGCGATTCGTGTCATCACGACGCCTTCGTCTCGGCGGCGGTGTCGATGATCTGGTAGGTCGGACGACGCCCGTCCACCCGGACGGTCGCACCGACGAGGGCGCGACCCCGCATCGCCGGTAGGTCCGGGGGCGCGGCCCGGGCCGCGAGTCGCCGACCGTCGTTGGTGCGGGCGATCACCGGGGCTGCGGTCACCGCGCCGTCGCGGTCGTAGATGACGGTGGATGCTTCGACGACCGCTTCCTCGCCGCTCGCGGATTCGAGGGTCGGGATCGCCGACGAATTGATGCGCGACTGGGCGGCGGAGGTGTCGCCTCGCCGGTACCCCTGGGGTGGCGGCGAGGCGCCGTAGACGCCGATCGAGTGCTTGGTGATGAACCATCCGAGCCCGCTCACCAGTCCGAGGCGATCGGCGGGGCCTTCGCGGAGCTGCTCCATCATCGTGACGATGGCATGGGTGGTGTAGTTGTTGCCGGGCCCGCCGAAGTAGGGCAACCCGCCGGTGACGGTCAGCCCGCGGCCATCGAGCGGGTCGAGGCCCAGCGCCGCGGCGGCGAACTGAACCGCCGAGGGGAAGCACGAGTACAAGTCGAACAGCGCGACGTCGTCGATGCCGACCCCTGCCGCGCGCAGTGCTTCGGTCCCCGCAGCCTCGATGCCGTCGGAGCGACCGAGGTCAGGTCGTTGGGAGGGGAACCACACGTCGTTCGCGTCGGCGACCGACCACACGAAGACGACCCGGTCGCCGAGCCCGAGTTCACGCGCGCGCCCCAGCGACGTCACCACGACCGCAGCGCCCTGGTCGACGTTCAGGAACGCGTTCATGCGCTTGGTGTACGGCTCGGCGACGATCCGGTTGTCGGATGACGGCACGGCGATCGCGTCGGCATCGAGACGCTCCGGGAACCAGGCATGGGGATTCGCCGAGGCGACCGCCGAGAACGATGCCATGAGCTCGCCGAGCGCGACCCGTTGTTCCTCGATGCTGCGACCGGCCCGGGCGGCGAGCACGCTCTCGAACAGCGGGTACACCCGGACCGGAAGCGCGAGACCGGCTGCGATCTCCTCGTCGGACACGCCCGGTCGGGAATCACCCTCGATCCGGTCGGGCGCCCGCTCGGTGGCTTCTGGCTTCACTCTCGCCAGGCCCTGGCTCCGAACCGCCTCGGCTCCCACGATCAAGACGGCCCCCACGTGACCCGCGGCGACGTCGTCCGCGGCCCGCCCCACCAGCCACTGCGGTGTGTTCCCTCCGATCGCGGTGGTCGCGCACTCCGCAGCCTCGAGTCCAAAGTGGGCGGCGAGCGTCGACGCCGGCGCATCGCCCCCGCCGAAGAGGATCCCGACGACGTTGAGGCGGTCGATGAACGGCGACATGCCGGGTGCCTCGTCGAGCGCCTGCGCCGCCACGGACTCGGCGAGGCCGATCGGCGTCACGATGTCGTTCCGTTCGGTGTGCTGGGCGGCCGCCACGATCACCGGTGTACGCCAGGGGTCTTCGTTCACTGGTCCCCACTTGAGCCGGGTTACTGACTGATGCATCAGTCTAGTACGTATGCCACGCCGGGTGCCCGGTTGACCCCCGGTTCTGTCGAGCACTCGGTGGCCGAGCGCTCTGTCGGCACCATGGCGATGATCTCGCCGTCCCCACCTCCGCTCATCGGGGCGCACGTTGTCCGTCCCCGGGGATCAGTGTGGCGATCTCCATCTCCTATCCGCTGACCCCTACAGCGCATCGACATCCTCGACGGGTGGGGCCGGAATCGTCGGCTGCTGCGACACCTCGGTGTCGCAGCGGCACGTCAGGTCCCGCGGATCAACTGCGAGGGCGAAGTCCGTCCAGGAGGAGGTTGACGACGAACTGCGCGACCACCGCCGCGGTCAGCCCGTCGTCGGTGGCGAGGCGGCGGAGCGCGAGCTGGCCGATGAGGGCCGCGACGCTGAACGCC
>DATEEV010000357.1:0-3388 GCA_035281005.1 Microthrixaceae bacterium
CGCGCACCTCGTCTCGGCCGGCGACACGGTGATCCTGGCCACCTTCGGTGAGCTCGACGACGCCGAGGCCCGGCGGCACGAGCCCACGGTGGTGTTCGTCGACGACCGGAACCGGGCGGTCGAGATCTCCGCGGAGCACCCTGGCCCCGCCGACCCCCGACACCTCACTGCGGCCTCACCAGCTGGTATTGGATAGACCGGTTATACGGACGTAGCTCAACCTTCTACATCTCACAGGTCAACCTGCGCGGTGTACCCCGGGTCCGGGGCGGTCAACGCCGGCGAGGAGCTCCTCATCCCGGCCTCCTGGGAGCCCACTCCCTGACCTGTTGCGCACCGGTACGGGGGTCGGGTTGGCCCCGGCGTTCGGCGTTCGTGACGTCACGAACGCCGTGGCTCTCTGCGACGGGGGCGGTAGAGTGGTTCGGTGTTCGTGACGTCACGATCGCCGGAAGGTGACGAGCTCGCCGACGTGCTGTCCGGTGTCGGCATCCCGGTGACCGTCGACGCGGACGGCACCGTGCGAGTGGATGACCGGCCCATCGACGGCCCGCTGCTCGTTCGAGCCCACCCGAACCCCGCGGAGCTCGCCCGCCTCGTCGAAGCCGAGCCCGCACCGGGCATCGTCGTCGCCGACCGCATCAGCGGGGCCGGCCGCGACGTGCTGCGTGACGCCGGCTGGGGGTGGCTCGACCGTCGTGGTCATGTGCGTGTCTGGCGACCGGGCGTGCGGATCGAGTCGGACTTCGACGCCGGCCGGCGCGATGACCGGGGCAACAACGCCTGGACCACGGTCGGCCTCGAGATCGCCCTCCACGCGTTGTGCAACCCGACCGAGCCGGTTCGTGCCCGACGAGTGGCAGCGGAGATCGGCCGCAGCGTGGGCACGACGCACGAGTTGATCGCGAGGTTCACGGAGTCGGGCCTCGTCGGGCCGACGACGCGTCGCCCACTCCTGCCCGACCTCTTCTGGGAGACCGCGGCGCACTGGCCCGACGACGGGTGGATCGCGTTGCCGGTCACCCTCGAGGAGCTCTCCGACCGGCTCGGCGCCGAGTCGCTCGTGCGTGTCGACGAGCGCGCCGCGACCCTCGGTGGCGCACGCATCGCCGCGGCCGGCGACCTTCCATCTCGGTGCTACCTGACGGATCCGTCGGCCCAGCGACGCGCCAAGTCACTGGTGGAGCGCGACGAGCCCTCGCGGTCGTGGGTGCGTGCCGCGCCGGTTCGCTGGCTTCCCGTCCTCGACGACCATCCACCCGATCCTGCTCATCCGTGGCGCGTCGCTCACCCGATCGTGTGCGCGTTGCGCCTCGGCGGCGACCCGTCGCGGGGCCGGGAGATCGTCGAGTCGTGGGGGATCATCCCCGGCAGCGAATCCCGATGAGCGCCGACTCCGTCGTGCTGACCGGACGGCCGGGCGGCACGACGCACCGCGCGGTCGAGGTGCTCTCGGAACTCCCGGCCGAGCTGCGTCTGATCGGCGGGATCGCGGTCCTGTGCCGGGTCGGTGTCCCGCACCGGGCCACCGTCGACCTCGACGCGGTCACCCGCGGCCTGGTCGACCAGCACGAGCGGCTGAGCCACCTCGCCCTCACCGCGGCCGGTGGCGGCCAGTACCGCTTCGCCGGTGAGATGGAGCTCGACGTGATCGACGTGGCGCCCGACGACGCCGCGACGTTGCTGGACACGTGGGCCGCGTCGGGGCCGTTGACCGACCTCGAGCTGAACGTCGTGGCCCATACGTGGGCGCACGACGCCGCGTCGCCGCTCGACATCTCGGTGGTCGACGACGAACGCGGTGAGCGCCTGTCGATCGCGCCGGCGCGCATGGTCGCGTCGCCGGCGGGCCTGGTCGTGATGAAGGCGACGACGGTCGGGCTGCGGGCGAGCTCGAAGCCCGAGAAGCGAGCCTCGGACCTCTACGACATCGGCCGGTTGCTCGTCACCGCCCGCGACCTCCCGAACGCGTTCGCGGCGATGCCGACAACCCTCGCGGACGTGGTGCGCGACAGCTTGCGGGGGTGGTTCGTCGACGACGCCGGCCGCGACCGCACCTACCGAGAGGTGCGCCGCTTCGACGAGCCGCGACTCGACCTCGACGGTGCTGCGGACGCGGTCGAGCGGCTCTAGCGGAGGCGTACCGGCACGATCTGCACGCATTCCTTCCAGTGGGCCGCGACCACCATGTCCAGGTGCGGAACGAGAGCCGATGGTCGACAGTCGTTGCCGCCAACCCGCGCTCCTCCATCCACGACCTGCGGGTGTCGGTCAGTGGACGTCGAGGCGTTCGATGGGCTGGCCGGTGAGGTCGGCGATCAGTTCGAAGTCCTTGTCGACGTGGAGCACGGTGAGATCCGCGAGCTCTGCGGTGGCGGCGATCAGGAGGTCCGGGACGGACGGGGCCCGATGCTGACCGCGTTCGGCGAGCACGGACTGGAGCTCGACCGCCCGGTCCTCGATCCTGGGCGTGAGGTACTCGACGGGCATCGATGCGATCGGCGGTTCTGTGAGAAGCGAACGGTGATCCTGTGACGAGCGGGCCGAGTAGCCGACCTCCAACCGAGTGACCGTGCAGATCCGCACGACGCCCCGCTCGATCCGCCTTGCCCACTCGACCGCGTCGGACGCGAGATGCAGGCGAGCGATCGCCGACTTGTCGATGAGCCAGGAGGTCACGCCCAGGCGCCAGACATGACGTCGGGGTCGTCGAGATCCCGGGCCAGCGTGGCTGCCCGCTCGAGCTGGTCGACCGTGACGGGACCGGCATCCTGCACACGTTCACGCTCGAGGGCGCGACGGAGATACTCGGTTCGCGAGAGACCCACTCGCTTTGCCTTCGCATCGATCGCGGCCAGGACCTCGTCGGGTACGTCCCTGATCAGGATGTCGGTCATGGTCACCTCCTGATATCCCACGATATCACCAAGTACCGCGACTAGACGTGGCTTGCGCGAGTCGGGCTCAGGAGAGGCGCTCGACGATCATCGCCATGCCCTGGCCACCGCCGACGCACATCGACTCGAGCCCGAAGGTCTTGTCCGAAGCCTGGAGGTTGTGGATCAGCGTGGTCATGATGCGCGCTCCGGTCATGCCGAACGGGTGACCGATCGCGATGGCGCCGCCGCGGGTGTTGAGCTTGTCCCAGCTGATCCCGAGGTGCTTGGCCGACGGGATCACCTGGGCAGCGAATGCCTCGTTGATCTCGACCAGATCGATGTCGTCGATGGTCATGCCGGCCCGGCCCAGGGCCTGGCGGGACGCCTCGATCGGCCCGAGCCCCATGATCTCAGGGTTCAGCGCGGAGACGCCGGACGATACGACGCGGGCGAGCGGGGTGAGCCCGAGCGCCCTCGCCTTCGTGTCGCTCATCACCAGAACTGCGGCC
>DATEEV010000358.1:0-8449 GCA_035281005.1 Microthrixaceae bacterium
GGGAGCGGCAGTTCGATGACCCCGGGCTCGGCGGCGGCCGCGGCGAGCCACTCGGGTCGCGACACCGCCGAGACGACGATCGGCTCGGCCAGCTCGGAACCCTCGAGGGCGAAGCGGACGAAGAGCGATCCGTAGTCGGCAGGGCGCACGTCGCGGGCGAGCTCGATCAGCGCGAACGGGTCGGGGGAGGCGGGGGTCACCGCCGCGGTGACCGTCCCGATGTCGACCACGAACGGTGACCCCGGCTGGATGCCGCCGCCGATCAGACCGGGGCCGTCGCTGAGCACGGCACCGATGACCTGGCCGGGACGGGCCGCCACGAGCTGCAGTGCGATCCATGCACCGAGGCCGCGACCGACCACCGTCGCCTCACCGAGATGGCGGATCGCGGCATCCGCGTCGCCCAGGAGGATCTCCGCGGTATACCCACCCCCCACCGGCACCGTCGAGTCGCCGTGGCCGGTGAAGTCGAGGCCCCAGACCGGGCCCCGCCACGCCTCGTGCACCGCGGGCACCGCCGCGGGCGTCGCCTCGCCGAGGCCGTGGAGCAACAGCAGCGCACGGCCGTCGCCCCTACGGATCTTGTGGAGGGCGAGGTCGATGCGGCCATGGCGCAACGTCACGGTCACGGCGCGTACCCGTCGGACAGGAAGTCGAGCACCAGCTCGGCGATCTCGTGCGGTCGCTCGATGTGGACGAAGTGGCCCACACCCTCGAGCGGGACGAAACGCGCCCCGGGCGGGAGGTACGGCTCGACATCGCTCGGCTGCGTGCCCCATCCCATGACCTCGGGCTCGAGGCCCAACACTCCGAGGAACGGCGCGGCGAGGCCCGGGATGCGCAGCATCGACCACTCCGGTCGCCAGGGCCCGAAGCCGCCGAAGCGCAGGACCGGATCCAGCTTCCAGCGCCAACCGTCCGGGTCGTGACGGCCGCCCACGGTGACGAGGTACCGCAACCACTCCTCGGAGAGCCTCGAGTTCATCCGACCACGCCGCGCGGCCAGCTCCTCGAGCGTGCCGGGCTTGCGCGCCTTGTCCGATACCCGGGCGCGGTGGTCCAGCCAGGCGCCCATCTCACGGTGCAGGAACTTCGTCCGCTCGCGTTCGGACACGTCGGGCATGTTCCGCCGCGACGGCAACCCGTCGAGGTTGACCACATGGGTGACCCGGTGAGGCCATGCGTCGGCCAGGTGCAGCATCAGCCCCGCGCCCTTCGAGTGACCGAGGAACGGAACCGGGCTGGTCCCGATCGAGTCGAGCACCCGCGACGCGTCGCGGATGTCGGCCTCCCAGCTGTAGAGCTCGGCCCAGCTCGAGTGGCCGTGGCCCCGCTGGTCCCAGCTGACGACCCGGTACCCGCCATCCACGAGCAACGGCGCGAACACGTCGAGCGTCTGGGCGAAATCGAACCCGCCATGGGCCATCAGCACTGGCCGAGCGGTCTCATCACCCCATTCGGCGACCGAGATGCGCAAACCTGCTGAATCGAGGTCACGGCGTCGATCGGGCGCCCGAGCGCCCTCGATGTGGATGGTCCCGGTCGACACGAGAGGGATCGTATGTGGAAGCAATAGGTGGGTCTGCTTGAGACACGGGCAGTCGAACCGATGGAGAATGCAGAAACAGACATGATCGACCAGACACTCGTCCGTCCGTCGGGATCCCGTGCCAGCCGGCCACCGGCCGTCCAGCTCGGGCCCGAGGAGCTTGCTGCCGCGCTTCGCGCCCTGCCTCACGGCGGTCTCGACGAGAGCACCCGGCGCTTCGAGGTGTCGCCGACTCTGCGGGGGTCGCTGGCCCCGATCATCGTGGCGATCCGCTGGGCGGCCCTCGCCTACGGGATGATCTTCGTGACCAAGTCCGCCCTCGCTGGCGACCTCGGGGCGGTGCTCAGTCTCGGCATCTGCCTGTTCGTCACCTCCTGGCGATCCGTGATCCCCCTGCGGCTCGACTCGCCCGAGCTCTCCCGGCGCCTGGTGGCCGTCACCGACGCCATGCTCCTCGGCCTGGCCGTCGGCTACGCCGGCGGGCCGCGTAGCTCGCTGGTCTTCTGCATGGTGGCGGCGGTCGCCATCGCCGCCCTCGGTTGGGGCTACGTCCTCGGCGCGATCACCGCGATCGCCGCGTTCGTCGCGATGGGCGTCGGCTCCGCGATCGACGGCAACTTCGACCGTTTCACCACCACCGCCTCGCTCGTCCTCGCCGTCGCACTCGCACTCATCGTGCTGGTGATGGGCCTGATCCGTGGGCAGCTGCTCGCGGCCGAACGGCGTCGACGTGACCTCGCGGGCCGAGTCGACGCGCTGGCGGAGACGAACGATCTGTTGACGATGCTGAACTCGGTCGCTCGCACCCTGCCCGCGTCGCTCAGCCAGCGCGAGGCGATCGAGAACATCCGTGACGAGCTGCTGCGTCCGTTCCAGCCCACCGTGATCTGCCTCGTCGAGTACGACGACGTCAACGACGAATGGGCACCCAAGCTCGCAGAGGGCTGCGTGCTCCGACCGACGATGACCACGAGCGAGCTGCCCCCACCGCTCGAAGCGATCATCGGCTCGTCGCGCCCGAAACTCGTCGCCAACCTCTCCACCCATCCCCACAGTCGCATCTCGCCCAGCTCGGGATCAGGCCTCTACGTGTCGCTCCAGACCCGCGGGCGCCTCGTCGGCCTGCTCGGCCTCGAGCACTCGCTCGTCGACAATTACGACGACCGGGACCGCCGCCTACTGGGCGGCCTGGCCGACGTGCTGGCACTGACCCTCGACAACTCCCGCCGGTTCAGTCGCCTGCGCTCGCTCGGGGCGGAGGAGGAGCGGAGCCGGATCGCCCGAGACCTGCACGACCGCCTCGGCCAGTGGCTCACCTACATCTCCTTCGAGCTCGAAGGCATCATCGCCTCGGGCTCGGACAGCTCGCCCCAGCTCTCCCGCCTCTACCAGGACGTGCAGCGAGCGCTCGACGAGCTGCGAGAGACCCTCCGCCAGCTCCGTTCCGGGGTGACCGCGAGCCAGCCGCTGTCGGTCGTGGGCCGCGAGCTGGTGTCGCGATTCGTCGAGCGCACCGGCATCGAGGTCACCTGGTCGGTCACGAGCCCCGACGACCACCTCCCCGTCGGAGTCGAGAACGAGCTCCTCCGGATCCTGCAGGAGTCGCTGTCCAACATCGACAAGCACTCCGACGCCCAGCACGCAACCGCATCATGGGAGGTGGAGGGCGACACCGGCACGCTCACCGTCCGCGACGACGGTCGCGGCTTCGACACGACCCGTGGTGTGCGCGACAGTGCGTACGGCCTCGTCGGCATGCGGGAACGGGCCGACGCCATCGGCGCAAGACTGACCATCTCCAGCGAACCAGGCCAGGGCACGACGATCGTCGTGGCCGCCGGCTCGGCCATTCCCGCCTCCAAGGAGTCATGACATGTTGAGGATCCTCCTCGTCGACGATCACCAGCTGCTGCGCGAATCGGTGCGCGAGCGCCTTCTCGAGGCAGGTGAGGACGTTGTCGGTGAGGCCGGCAACGGCGAAGAGGCGGTCGAGCTCTGCCGGGAGCACCACCCCGACGTGGTCCTGATGGACATCTCGATGCCCGTGCTGGACGGCATCGAGGCGACCCGGCGCATCACCGGCGAGATGCCCGACATCAAGGTCGTGGTGCTCACGATGCACGACGACGCGAGCCGGACCCGCCAGGCGATCTCGGCCGGAGCGGTCGGCTACCTCACCAAGGGCACGTCGTTCGCCCAGGTGCACGACACGCTGAAGGCGGCCGCCTCGGGAGAGACGGTCCTGTCACCGGAGCTGGCCGAGGGGATGCTCGAAGCCGCCCAGCAGGCGGCACGCAACGAGGAGATCCTCTCGGACCGACAGGTCGAGATCCTCCAGAAGATCGCCGACGGCCTCGGCACCAAGCAGGTCGCCCGCCAGCTCGGCATCACCCAGAAGACCGTGCACAACCACCTCAATGCCATCTACCGCCGGCTCGACACCCAGAGCCTCACCCACGCCGTGCTCTCCGCGGTACGGCTGGGGATCATCGATCTCGACCACAACGACCCCGACTGACCTGACCCTCACTACCTGACTGAACCGCCATGAACCCGTCGTCGATCCGCGCCTACCTCACGTCTGCCAAGACGTTGTTGGCGATCGTGGTGTCGGCGGCGGTCACCAGTGTGGTCGCAGGGCCCCTCGCGCAGCAGGCGATCGAGGCGCGTGACACGCTGGCCGAGGCCCGCGAGGCCGCGGGCGCCGGTCGAGGGAACGGTGACGGTGGCGGTGACGGCGCCGACGAACTGGCCTCGCCGACGACGTCGACCTCGACCACGACGTCGACGTCGACGTCGACCACGACCACGACCACGACCACCCCTGCCACCGGTGACGAACCGGCCTCCACCGACGACCCCCAGAGCACGGCGCCGACGCGGCGAACGACCACCACGGTTCGACCTCCGACCACAACGACGCCGAGTGGGCCGATCGTCACGACACCCCCCCAGGCCCCGTCACCGGCAATCCTCGTCTCGGTCTCGCCGGACCACAGCCTCTCCAACCCGCTCGACGGCACGGAGGTGAGCGGTGCGGTCTTCCTCCTCGTCGAGGGGGTGACGCTGGCCGACAGCAGCTGGGAGCTCAACGACGTGCCCCTGATCCCGGGCGTCCCCCTGGACACGGCCCTGCTGCCCGTCGGCGAGCACCGCGTCGACGTGGCGGTGGAGACCAGCACCGGCGTCGTCACCTCCGAGGCGACGTTCACGGTCGTCCGCTGATCCACGATCGCCTCATCCGTTAGCGTCTGGGCCATGGCTGTGGTCACGGGGACGGTTGGGTCGGGATTCGAGGGCGTGCGGGAGGCGTTCGAGACGAATTTCGAACGCAACGGCGACGTCGGCGCAGGGTTCGCGCTCTATCTCGACGGGGAATGTGTGGTCGACCTGGTCGGTGGCACGAGAACCGTTGACGGTTCCGAGCCCTACACGGCCGACGACCTCCAGCTCGTGTTCTCGTCGACCAAGGGCGCGACGGCCACCGCCGCGCACATCCTCGTCGACCGGGGTGAGCTCGACCTCGACGCGCCGGTGACCGAGTACTGGCCCGAGTTCGGAGCGAAGGGCAAGGACGGCGTGCCGGTGAGCTGGCTGTTGTGCCACCGGGTCGGGCTGCCCGACGTCGACCGGCCGATGACCTTCGAGCAGGCGATCGCCTGGGACCCCGTCGTCGAGGCGCTCGCCGACTCGGTGCCGGTGTGGGAGCCCGGGACCCAGCACGGCTACCACGCCGTCACCTACGGCTGGCTCGTGGGCGAGTTGATCCGCCGGGTGAGCGGCAAGGGCCTCGGGCAGTTCTTCGCCGACGAGGTCGCGGCGCCGCTCGACCTCGACTTCTGGATCGGCCTCCCCGACGAGCAGCATCACCGTGTCGTCCCCCTCATCACGATGAGCGCTCCCGAGGGGATCTTCCCGACCGAGGAGGGTGCGACGCCGCCCGGGCTCGCCGAGATGCTCGACATGTTGATGGGCCCGGGGAACCTGATCGGCCGCGCGCTGACCGCGCCGGGTGGCGCCTTCACCGACCAGCACATCTGGAACCGCCCCGAGATCTGGCGGGCCGAGATCGGCGCCGCCAACGGCATCACCAATGCGCGGTCGATGGCCAAGATGTACGCAGCGACGATCGGAGAGGTCGACGGCGTGCGGTTGTTCTCCCAGGAGACCCTCGACCGGGCCCTCGTCCGCCAGGTGGAGGGGGCCGACTCGGTGCTGATCTTCGAGATCCCCTTCGGTCTCGGCTACATGCTCAACGGCGGGCTCCTCACCGTCGGCTCCCCCGATGGTTTCGGCCACTACGGCGCGGGCGGCTCGCTCGGCTTCGCCGATCCGGTACGAGGGATCGCCGGCGCCTATGTGATGAACAAGATGGAGCTGGGCATCGCCGGTGACGCCCGCACCATGGGCCTGCTCGAGGCCGTCAACGCCGCGCTTTCCTGATGGTCTCCTCGTCTCACTCCGGCTCGCCTCCGGTTTCGTCGCTCGACCCTCGCTGAGGGTCGGCTTCGTCGCTCGACTCCTCGACTCCCTGAGAGACTGGGCGGGTGCCCGACGTCATCACCGAGGCCGCCCGCCGGCGGACCTTCGCCATCATCAGCCACCCCGACGCCGGCAAGACCACGCTGACGGAGAAGTTCCTGCTCTACGGCGGCGCGCTCAGCGGCGAGGCGGGTGCGGTCAAGGCCCGCCAGGACCGACGCTCGGCCACCTCCGACTGGATGGCCCTCGAACAGCAACGGGGCATCTCGATCACCTCGACCGTGCTGCAGTTCCCGTACCGCAATTGCGTCGTGAACCTGCTCGACACGCCCGGTCACCGTGACTTCTCCGAGGACACCTACCGGGTGCTCACCGCGACCGACGCGGCGATCATGGTCCTCGACGCGGCGAAGGGCATCGAGCCCCAGACCCTCAAGCTGTTCGAGGTCTGCCGTGACCGGGGCCTGCCGCTGCTCACGTTCCTCAACAAGTGGGACCGACCCGGACTGGAGCCGATCGACCTGCTCCACGAGATCGAGTCGAAGATCGGGGTGATGGCCACGCCCGTCACCTGGCCCGTCGGCATCGCCGGCGACTTCCGAGGTGTGATCGACCGACGCGACGGCAGCTTCACGCGGTTCTCGCGGACGGCTCGCGGTGCCACGATCGCGCCGGAGGAGCTGATCGATCCCGAGCGGGCGGCCGCCGAGGAGGGCGACGCGTGGCGCGTCGCGCAGGACGAGCTCGAGCTGCTCGACGGGATCGAGCTCGACGTCGACACCTTCCTCGACGGCGACACGACGCCGACCTTCGTCGGCTCGGCGCTGACCAACTTCGGGGTGGGCAGGCTGCTCGACGCGGTGATCGACCTGGTGCCGCCACCCGGCCCGCGCCCGGACTCCGAGGGCAAACCGCGTCCGATCGAGGCCCCGACGAGCGGCTTCGTGTTCAAGGTGCAGGCCAACATGGACCCGGCACACCGCGATCGGATCGCCTTCGTCCGCATCTGCTCGGGTCGCTTCGAGCGCGGGATGGTGCTGACGCACGGTCGCAGCGACAAGCCGTTCGCCACGAAGTACGCCCACCAGGTGTTCGGCCAGGAACGGACGACGGTCGAGGAGGCATTCCCGGGCGACGTCGTCGGCCTCGTGAACGCGACCGACGTGCGGGTGGGCGACTCGCTCTACGAGTTCGACGCGGTCACGTTCCCGCCGATCCCGAGCTTCGCGCCCGAGCACTTCTCGGTGGCGCGCGTCCGCGACACCCGCAAGGCCAAGCAATTCCGCAAAGGCATCACCCAGCTCGACGAGGAAGGGGTCGTGCAGGCGCTGCGCGATGTCGACTTCGGCGACCAGGCACCGGTGCTGGCCGCGGTCGGTCCGATGCAGTTCGAGGTGGCGACCTACCGGTTGGAGCAGGAGTTCGGCGCTCCCGTCGAGCTGACCCCGACCTCGTACCGGACCGCACGACGGACCGACGAGGCATCGCGGGCCAGGCTGCGGGAGATGCGGGGCGTCGACGTGCTGGAGCGAACGGATGGAACGCTGCTGGCGCTGTTCGAGAGCACATACTGGTTGGAGCGACTCCTCGCCGAGGAGCCCGACCTGACCCTCGAGAAGCTGGTGGCCGAAGGCGAGCTGCGGCAGTGACCGACGACTTCTCCGAACTGGATCCCGACCCGTCGGACACACCGAGGATCGACGCGCCGACTGCGGAGGAGCTCACCGGTGAGGTGCAGGCGGTCGGGGCCGTCCCGAGAGAGCCGAGTCGCGACCGGGTGCGCGAGGTCCGCTCGCGCCGTCACGCCCGGCGGCGACGCCGTCGTGGTCTGGTGACGATCCTCGTGGGCGTCCTGCTGGTGGTGGGTGGAGGCCTGGTCTGGTTCGCGCTCGACGACGAGCCCGACGGGGCGCCGCAGGTGTCGGGGGTCTCGTCGACCCGACCCGACACCACGACGAGCACGGCACCCTCGACGAGCAGGGCACCCTCGACGACCGAGCCCGAGTTCATTCCGGTCCCCGAAGGCCTCTGAACGGAGGCCGCCGTGACCAGCCGGAGCACCTTCTGGTTCCGGAGGATCGTCTCGCTGCTGGCCGTGGGCGTGCTCGCGATCGGGGTGGCGCTCGTCGTGGACGAGTTGACTGGCGACGGGGACCCGGACGCGGACACCTTGACGACCACGGAGCCGCCGATCGACACGTCGGTGTTCTCCGACCCGGCCAGGGTCGGCAGGCCCTACGGCACCACCGTCGAGGGCATGCTGACGTTCCGCGGCAACCCGACCCGCTCCTACTACGGGAAGGGGCCGGTCCCGTCGAAGCCAGGGGTGGCGTGGTTCCATCCCGCCAAGGGCGGCCTGTGCGGAAGTTCGTCGGTCGGCGGGGCGTCGAAGGTGTGGTGCGGTTCGGGGTGGACCGG
>DATEEV010000359.1:0-3768 GCA_035281005.1 Microthrixaceae bacterium
CCGACAACGACCAGCCGAGCCCGCGCCGGCGCGGACCGCATCGCGTCGTCGATGATCCCCGGCACGCCGATCGCCTCGAACACGACCAGGTCACGCGTGCCCCCCAACCGACGCCAGGCGTCGAACGCCGGCTCGTCACGAGGATCGACGACCTCGTGCGCGCCCATCGCCGTGGCGATCGCTCGCCGCGCCGGCGAGAAGTCGGTCGCCACGATGTGCTCGATCCCCTTCAGCTTCAGCGCGGCGATCACGGCCAGCCCGACCGGCCCACAGCCGAGCACCAATGCACCCGCGGGCGCCTCGATCCCCGATCGGTTCACCGCGTGCAGCCCGACCGCCATGGGCTCGGTCAGCGCGGCCCGACCCTCGTCGAGCCCGTTCGGCACCTCGAGCAGCATCGGCGCGGACAGCAGCATCCGCTCGCCGTACCCGCCCGCGACATCGTTGCTGTAGACGATCGGCCGGATCCCGGTCATCGACAACAGGACCGGGATCGACGTGACCAGCGTCCCTGCCGCAGGAGCGACCGTGTCGGGGCCGGCCTCGATCACCTCCGCCGAGAACTCATGGCCCATGAACACGTCCGCGTCGAGGTCGATCGCGGGACCACCCAGGTCGGGCAGGCCGTCGATGCGGTCCTGCAGCTCCATCATCTCCGCGCCGTGGTGGGCGAAGTGCAGGTCCGACCCACAGATCCCGCACGCCTTGACCTGCACCAGCACCTGCCCGAAGGCCGGTTCGGGCTCGGCCACGTCGTCACGCACGTACAACGAACCGCTCTTGAGTGCGGCGGCGCGCATCAGCCGTCGGCCTTCCCGGCCGCCCTGTCGGCGTCGCGCTCCTCCACATGGGACGTGATCGCGTTGAGCATCGCCTGGCCGGCGCGCCCGAAAAGCTCGCCGCGCTTGCGCGTCGCCCAGTCGTGCGAGATCGTCGGCGCGGCGAGGCGGTGCTGGAAGTGCGGGATGACCTCACGGGCGAAGAGCCGGTACGACCGCATCGTCGCCTCGGAGTTGGCCCAGTCGTGGCCGAGCATCAGGAACGTGCCGAAGCCGCCCGACTGCTCGACGAGGTCCTCGATGTACGCGATCGCGTCGTCCGGCGTGCCGATCACGACGTTGCCCGACTCGGCATAGGCCTCGACGTAGTCACGATCCGACGACTCCGACGTCACGGTGTTGGCCAGGGGGACGAACCCCGCCCCACCGCCGAAGTAGTTGGCAAAGTCCTTCAACCCGTGCGTGCAGTCCTCGATCGCCTGGTCCTTGGTCTCGGCCAGGTGCATCGTGCCGAGCACCCGCCAGTCGCGCCGGTCGAGCGAGTTGCCCGCCTTGGCGGCCTGTTCCTCGGCGACGCCCCACGCCTGTCCGATCGCGGCGAAGCCCTCTGCGACCGACATCGACAGCGACAGCAGCGACACGCCGTAGTGGCCGGCCATGCGCGGCCCCGACGGCGTGACCATCGCGGCGACCGCGACCTCGGGGTGCGGATCGGAGTACGGCCGGTACTGCAGCCGGGCCTCGCGACAGGTGAACCAGTCGGTCTCGCGCGTCACCGGCTCCTCGCTGCGGAACAGCTCGAGGATCACCTCGAGCGACTCGCCCATCATCCGCCGCTGCTCCACCGGGTCGATCCCCATGATGTAGGCGTCGGTGGGCAGGGCGCCGGGTCCGGCACCGAAGATGAGCCGGCCCCTCGTGAGGTGATCGAGCAGGACGAGACGGTCGGCGACCAGCCACGGGTGGTGGTACGGCAGCGACACGACACCGGTGCCGAGCTTGATGTGCTTGGTCCGCTCGGCGGCCGCCGCGATGAAGATCTCGGGACAGCCGATCAGCTCGTACCCACCCGAGTGGTGCTCGCCGAACCAGACCTCGTCGTAGCCCAGCCGGTCGAGCTCGACGGCGCGGTCGAGGTCGTACTCGAGGGCCAACGTCGGGCTCTGCCCGACCGGGTGGAACGGTGCGAAGAACGCCCCGAACTTCATGGGCCACGGTGTCAGGCCCGGTGAGGGCGTGAGCCCGTTGGTCGTCGTCATGTCAGCTCCGTCATGTCAGGTCCAGCAGGTGCGTTGAGGCGATGTCAGCCGAGCTCGAGCTCGCCGAGGAATCCGAGCAGTGCGGCGTTCACCTCGGCGGGCGCCTCCTGTTGGACCCAGTGGCCGGCACCGGGGACCAACACGTCGCCGCGGTGATCGGTCAGGAAGTCGGCGCCGATGGTGGGCGGCGTCATCATGAGCACCGGGTCGATCGAACCGCCGACGAAGAACGACGGCACCTCGACCTTCGCGCCGTCGAGCTCAGGGGTGAGCTCCCAGTTGCGGTCCATGTTGCGGTACCAGTTGAGCGGGCCGGTGAACCCGGTGTGCTCGAACTCGGTGACGTAGTGGTCGAGCTCGGCCTGGGTCAACCAGTCGGGCAGGCCCTGGAACGGCGGCATGCGATCGACGAACCCCGCGTCGCCCGCGGCCATCGCCGCGGCTCCGTCGAACTCACCGTTCTCCGGCATGCGCGCGCACAGCAGGCGGCTCATGGTCTCTCGGGGATCGCGGCCGAGCTCGGTGTCGGCCACACCGGGCTCCTGGAAGTAGACGATGTAGAACCAGCCGTCGGCGAAGATCTGGCGCATCAGCTGGACCGGTGGCATCGGTGCACGCGGTATGAACGGCACGCTCATCCCCACCACGCCCGCCACACGTTCCGGCGCGAGCAGCGAAAGCTGCCACACGACCATCGATCCCCAGTCGTGGCCGACGAAGACCGCCTTCTCCTCGCCGAGCTCGTCGAGCAGCCCGATCAGGTCGCCGGTGAGCGCCTTGATGTCGTAGGCCTCGAGCTCCTCGGGCCGACTCGATCGGCCGTAGCCGCGTTGGTCGGGCGCGACCACGTGATAGCCGGCCTCGGCGAGGGCCGGGATCTGATGGCGCCACGACCAGGCGAGCTCGGGAAAGCCGTGGGAGAGGACGACCAGTGGGCCCTCCCCAGCCTCGAGCACGTTCAGCTCGACGCCGTTGGTCGACACGACTCGTGAGGTCACCGACTCGTTCATCCCCAACTCGTTCATGAGGGACAACCTACGGTATGGTAACGCCCGTTGCCAAACACTCGAGCTCGCCCAACGCCGCCCGATCGGTCGAAGACCCGACCTGATGGCACCCGTCCGGACAGCTGGGCCGGCGTCGCGCCCGCCGAGCGCCGAGCGGTGCGCCGTGAGCTGCTGGTCGACGCGGCCTTCGACCTCCTCGGCACCGAGGGCGGCGCCGGCACGACGGTTCGAGCGGTGTGCCAGCGAGCGCGGTTGAACCCCCGCTACTTCTACGAGAGCTTCGACGACCTCGACGAGCTCATCGTCGCCGTCTACGACCGGGTGGTGCTCGAGTTGCGCCAGGTCGTGATCGACGCGCTGGAGTCGGCGCCCCCCGATCCCCGCGAGCAGCTGCGCGCCACCATCGGCCAGATCGTGCAGTTCGTCGACGACGACCGCCGGCGAGCGAAGGTCCTGTACGTCGAGGCGCTCGGCAACGAGTCCCTCAACCGGCGCCGCCTCGCGACGGGCCACGCCGTGGTCGAGGCCGTTCAGGCGTACTCCGACGACCACCACGGCCCGCTCGCACCCGGTGAGCCGATCGGCGGTCTCGCGGCCGCGATCCTCGTTGGTGGCCTGAGCGAGCTGTTGGTCTCGTGGATCGACGGCCGCCTCGACGTCAGCCGCACCCAGCTCATCGACGACGCGACCGCGCTGTTCGCCGCGCTGGGCGAGACGGCCGCG
>DATEEV010000360.1:0-4144 GCA_035281005.1 Microthrixaceae bacterium
GGCCTCGTCGTCGACATCGGCGGTGTGCCACACGCCGGGCTCGTTGACGGCCGCCTGGCCGGCTTCGAGCGTGACGGTGCGCACCTCGTCGCCGACCTCCTGGTGCAGGGTGATCCGCCCCGAGGTGCACACGACGAGCTCGTGGCCGAGTGGGTGGACCTCCCAGCTCTCCCAGGGCGCCGAGAACGTGTACATCGAGACCAGCCGACCCTCCACGCCGTCGTTCGCGTGGCACTCGCCGTATCGCTGGTACCAGTCCGGCGTCCCATCGAACTCGGGGAGCTCGACGACGGTGGCGCCGAGGCCCAGGTGAACGGGGAACTGCGCCAACTCGATGATCGTGCTCATGTGTGGATCATCGCACCGGCGTGCTGTTCCCGACAGGGGCTCCGGCGTAGCGTCGCGCCCATGAGCGCCGTCGCCGACCACTACACGCGGGGGGACCTGCTCGAGCGCGTCGACCGGGCCCTCGCCGAAGCCGGGCTCGACCCCGACCATCTCGCGCCCGAGCAGCTCGCCCCGCTGGAGGACTTCCACACCCTCGGCCGCCTGGCGACGACGTCGCTGGCCGAGGTGGCCGCGATCAGCGGTGACGACCGGGTGCTCGACGTGGGCAGCGGCATCGGCGGGCCCGCGCGGTTCCTGGCCCAGCATTTCGGGTGCGAGGTCGTCGGGATCGACCTGACCCAGGAGCTCGTCGACGTCGGTGTCGAGCTGACCCGACGGGTCGGCCTCGAGGAGCTGGTCACCCTGGTGCAGGGCAACGCGCTGGAGATGCCGTTCGACGACGCGTCCTTCGACGTGACCTGGACCCAGCACGTCACGATGAACATCGAGGACAAGGCGACCTTGTACCGGCAGATGCGTCGGGTCACCCGGCCCGGCGGCCGGATCGCCTTCTTCGACATCATGGGAGGCCCGGGTGGCGACGTGTTGTATCCGGTGCCGTGGGCCGATGATGCGTCGGTGAGCTTCCTCGAGCAGCCCGACCGGGTGCGCTCGTGGCTCGAGGACGTTGGCTACGAGATCCGCGAGTGGAACGACCTCACCGGACCTGCGGTCGAGTTCTTCAGGGGCGTGGCGGCGGGGGCACAAGCCGGGCCGCCACCACCGCTCGGCCCGCATGTGTTGATCCCGAACATGGCTGCAAAGGCCGAGAACCTGCTGAGGAGCTGGGACGAGGACCGCCTGGTGCTGATCCAGTGCGTGGCCATCGCTCTGTGATCAGTCGTCGGGGCTCAGTTCGAGGCGAGTCCATCCGTGCGGGCCGACGACCACGTCGGTCGTGCGGATCGAGCCCGCCCACCAGGTGACGGTCACCTCTGCGCCGGGCACCCCGTAGACGAGCAGCGCGACGTGGTCGGCCCACTCCTGGATGTGGCCGAGGCGACGATCGCCGGCGGACACGTAGCGAGACACGTCGCCGAGCACGGAGAGTCGGCCGTCGAGCAAGGTCGGCGCGATCGTCCACAGATCGAAGCCCTCGGGGCCGGGCTCGAGCTCGAGGTCGTGCGCGACGGTGCGCACTTCGCCAGTGGAGAAGCGGTGGGCCAGCATTGGGCGCTGGGCGGGGACCCACCCAGCGAGCCCGTCGAACTCGAACAGCCCGTCGAGCTCGTCGAGCGAGACCGTCACCGGTACTCGCGCCTCGTCGTCCTCGCCGAGCGCAGCGACGTAGTGCCATCGACCGGCGGGATGGTCCGTGTAGGTCTCGCCGACGAGTGGTGAGTGACGGCCCATCGGCGAACCGAGGAACGAGCGATTGATGGCGGCGATCGGCGCGTCGGGCATCACGATGATGCCGTCCTCGCGGCAGGTTCGCAGCACGAGGTCCCGGTCGGTGGCGCCGATGCGATCACCGAAGCCGACCGGGCCGCATGACATCGCTGCCAGCAGCGCCTCCACGCCAGCGAGGGGGTCCTCCCAGCCGTCGTCGCCCCGCGCCGCGATGAACACGTCCTTGGAGGTGTTCAACTCGAGCGCGCGGGCGAGGGCGTTCACGTGGAGGAACCACCCCCAGTTCGCCTGACGGCCCACCGCGTACTGGAAGTCCATGCTCGTGCGGACCGACGAGACCTGCGTGAGGGTGCAGGTGTTCAGGATGTCGGCGGGGGTCGCCATGCAGAACTGGAGGGTGAGCCCGCGGCGGGCAGCCGATCGGTCCATCTCCACCTGCCATGCATCGGCGGCACCGGACCAGCGCCGGAGCTCGTCGACGGTGAGGAAGGTCTCCACGAGCCAGTCCTGCTCGTAGGTGCACGCTCCCCACGTCGCAGCCTGCTCCATCCACGCGTCGACCAGGGAGGCGTCGCCCGCGTGTGCATGGCCCGAGTCCGGGTCGATGTCGGCCGGGAAGTTGTCGTGGTCGACACCGAAGTAGGTCGACTTCGCGGACAGGTGGCGGGAGTGCAGCACCAGCGGCAGCCCGCCGATGGCCTCGCGGACCCGCTCGAAGCCACCGGGGAGTGCGTCGTCGCGTGGCTCCCAACGGATCGCGCCGCTCGGTGGCACCACCGACGCGCCGGCGGCGAGGCCGCGGGGCGCTTCGTGCGGGTACCACCATGAGTCGAGCTGCACGGCGTGGATCACCATCCCGTCGTCGGCCAACGCGGCGAGGGCTCGTTCGAGGGTCGTGGGGTAGTCGAGGCCCGGTTCGGATCGGTAGTAGTAGTGCGCGCCGTTGTCGGTCCAGTAGCTGATGCCGCGTACGGCCGGATCCTGGCCACGACCAGCCCGCTGCGTGCCCGCGGCGTTCCGCACCGCCTGGCCGTAGTTCTCGAGCGCATGGCGAACGTCGTCCGCGATCACCACGCCGATCGTCACGTGGTCTCGCTCGATGAGCCGATCGAGGTCGCCGTGCCAGCCCGCGGCGAGATCGTCGCGTGGCTGCTCGTCGCTCGGCACGGCGATGATCTGGTTGTGGAACTGGTCCAGCGGGCCGACCAGGACCGCCGGCGTGCCCGGGCCCTGCCAGGCGATCGGAAAGGCCACCGACGGACGCAGCGGCCAGGGGGCCAGGCCGTTCCCGCCGGGGCCGGTTGTCGAGGGGAGCGCGAACTCCATGTACTGGTAGCCGAAGGCGCGCACGCCGAGCGCGTCGAGCTCGTCGAGCCGGGGCCGGAGCCGCCATGACGACGACGGCTCGTGGAATGCGCCGGTGGCGATCCCAATGAGTCGGCGGGTCGTCGTGAGTGTCAGCTCGGCGCCGAAGGAGGTGGATTCGAATCCCGACTCGACGCCGTCGATGGTCGCGGGCGCGAGCGAGATCCACTCGACTCCGTCGACGGTGACCGCCGACTCGGTGATCTGCACGCGATCCCGGTAGCGCCCGGTCACGGTCGCCGACCGTAGCCTCGCCGGCGATGCCGCCACTCTCGGAACACGAGCACCGCGATGAGCTCGTCGTGGCGGCGGTGGCGATCGGTTGGGGCACGCTCGGTCCGATCGTGCGGTGGGTCTCGCTGCCCGCGGTGGCGATCGTGTTCGGGCGGTGCGTCATCGGCGCGGTCACGTTGTGGGCGTGGCGCGGCGCGCGGGACCGGAACCGGTCGCCGCTGGCCGGTGCGACGCGTGGTCGGGTGGTGGCGAGCGGCGCGGTGCTGGCCGTGCACTGGTCGACGATGTTCGTCGCGCTCGAGCGCGCGCCGGTCGGTGTGGTGATCCTCGTGATCTACCTCGCGCCGGTGTTCATCGCGCTGGCCGCTCCACTCATTGGTGAGCAGGTCCGACCTACGACCTGGCTGGCGCTGGCGATCGCGGTGGTCGGCACGGTGCTCGTCGCCGATCCCGGCGGCGACATCGGGAGCGGCGTGTGGTGGGCGCTCGGGTCATCTGTCGCGTACGCCGTCGTCGTGCTCGTCGACAAGACGCTCGCCGCGGAGGTCGGCGGGTTGCGGCTCGCCAACAGCAAGTTGGCCGTGGCCGGTGTGTTGCTGTTGCCGTTGGTGGTGTGGGCCGACCCCCTCTGGTCCGAGGCGTCCTGGGGGTGGTTGATCGTGCTGGGCGTGGTCCACACCGCGTTCGGCCTCGCCGTGATCCTCGACGTGCTCGGCCGCATCCCCGCGACGGTGGCCGCGGTGCTGCTCTACCTCGAGCCGGCCTCGGCGGTGCTGTTCGGGTGGTGGTGGCTGGGCGAGCAGCCGAC
>DATEEV010000361.1:0-3467 GCA_035281005.1 Microthrixaceae bacterium
GTCGAGTACATCCCCGGCCACAAGGGCCTCGTCGGCCAGGGCATCGGCGCCGAGATCATCGCCAACCAGTGGGGCCTGTCACGCGAGGACCTCGACGAGTTCGGTGCGCAGTCGCAACAGCGCGCCGAGACCGCCACGAACGAGGGCCGCTTCGACAACGAGATCGTCGCCGTCAAGGCGAAGGTCCGCGACAAGGAGTCGGGCGACGTCAATGAGCTCGACGAGCTCCACACCCGCGACGAGGGCATCCGACCCGGCACCACCGCCGAGACGCTCGCCAACCTGAAGCCGGCCTTTCTCCCCGACGGCAAGGTCACGGCGGGCAACAGCTCACAGATCTCCGACGGCGCCTCCGCCGCGCTGATCATGAGCGAGGAGAAGGCCAAGGAGCTGGGCCTCACCCCGCGGGCGCGCTTCCACACCTTCGCCCTCGCGGGCGTCGATCCCGTCACCATGCTCACCGGTCCGATCCCGTCGACGGCCAAGGCACTGGAGAAGTCGGGTCTCTCCATCGACGACATCGACCTGTTCGAGGTGAACGAGGCATTCGCGTCGGTCGTGCTCGCATGGGAGAAGGAGCACAAGCCCGACATGTCGAAGGTGAACGTGAACGGCGGCGCGATCGCCCTCGGTCACCCGCTCGGGTGCTCGGGCACCAAGCTGCTGGCCACCCTGCTCAACGAGCTCGAGCGCACGGGCGGCCGCTACGGCCTGCAGACGATGTGCGAGGGCGGCGGTCTGGCGAACGCCACGATCATCGAACGCCTGGGCTGATCCCACCCCGGCAGAATGGGGGCGTGACGCGCTCCCGCATCATCGTCGTCGTCGTCGTGCTCGCCGGCACGACGTTGCTGGCGGTCCTTTTCGACGTGAGCTGGTGGCGCGCGCTCGTGGCCGCGCTCGTGGCGGCGCTGCTGATCCGGATCGGTTACGCGATGGTCTCGGGCCTCGCGCAACCGATCCCGGAACCGCCCGATCCGGGCGAGCTCCGCAAGGTGAAGCTCACCTACCGCTGCTCGATCTGTGGCGCCGAGGTGAAGATGACCGTCGCCCCTCAGGAAGACCCCGAGCCGCCCCGCCACTGCCTGGAGGACATGGAGCTCCTGGCTCCTATCGAATGAGCGCTGTTCGCTCCCAACGAGTGACGGGAAGGCCTGAAGTCTGTCCACAGACTGTGGACAAGGCTGTGCGAAGTCACGTTGATGTAACTCGCCCGCAACCTTGGCGAAAACGTTGTCGGTGCATCTTCGTGTGATCGTCAGCGCAGCTGCGTGGCAGTGATGATCCCCGCGAGGATCGCCCCGAGCCCGCCGATCAACCACCAACCGGAAGGTGCCCCGGGCAGGATCTCGGTGTAATTGAGGAAGATCGCGAGGAATCCCGCACCGAAGAAGGTGAACATCAGCACCGGCACCCAGAGCGGGCTCGGCATCTGGGCGGTGTTCGGCGTCGGGGGCGTGTAGCGCCGGGACGGCGCCGCCTGCCCTCCGCCCTTCGGCCCCCCACCCTTCGGTGTCGTGCGACTCGTCGTCGCTGGCGCCTTCGCGTCGGTGCTGGGTTCGATCCTGCGCTTGGTCGGCTTCGCCACGGGTCGAGAGGTTACGGCACGAGGCAGGGCGGCGGGCACAGCTACCGTGTCGCCGTGTCCGGTGCTCGCATCCTCGTCATCGACAACTACGACTCGTTCGTCTACAACCTCGTCCAGTACCTGGGCGAGCTCGGCGCCACACCGATCGTCCATCGCCACGACGCCATCGGCCTCGACGACGTCGGCGAGATCGATCCCGACGGCATCCTGATCAGTCCGGGGCCGGGCACGCCGGCCGACGCCGGCCTGTCGAACACGCTGATCGCCGAATGGTCAGACCGGGTCCCGGTGTTCGGCGTGTGTCTCGGGATGCAGTGCATGGGTGAGGTGTTCGGTGGCACCGTGGTGCGAGCGCCCGCAGTCGTCCACGGCAAGACGTCGCTCATCCGCCACCGCGACGTTGGCGTCTTCGAGGGCCTGCCCAACCCGATCGAGGCCACTCGCTACCACTCACTGATCGTCGAGCGCTCGACCTTGCCCGACTGTCTCGAGATCACGGCCGAGACCGACGACGGCGTGATCATGGGACTGCGCCACCGCTCGCTCGACGTCGAGGGCGTGCAGTTCCATCCCGAGTCGATCCTCACCGTCGGCGGGCACGACATGTTGCGCACGTTCCTGGGCCGGGCCGGCCAACCGGTCTGACCCGGCCACCTCGAGTCGGGCTCAGGGTGGGGCGGCGACGGTAGTGGTCGTGGGTGCGGCGGCGACGCCCACCACGAACTGCACGGTGCTGCCCGCGTTCACCTCCCCGAATGGAGGGATGTTCTGCGAGACGACACGTCCCACCTGCCCGTTGCCTGCCGGCACCGAACGCGTGAACACCTCGGGAACGAGGCCGGCCCGCGTGACGAGCGACGTCGCGGTCGATTGCGAGAGCCCCACCAGCGTCGGCACGGTCGCCTTCGGCGGCGGACCGGTCACCGTCAGCGCGACGGGGGTGAGACGCGGTTGGGGCGTGCCCGGCTTGGGGGCCGAGTCGATCACGACACCCTCCGGCTGACCCGGTTGGTGGACACGGGTGATCTCGCCCACGTTCAGGCCGCTCCTGCCGATCGCCGCGAGCGCCTGGGGCAGCGGCTGGCCGACCACCTCCGGCACCGGACGAGGCGTCGGGCCCTGCGACAGGACCAGCCCCACCGTCCCCTGCATCCCGATCCGTGAGCCCGGTTCGGGATCGGTGGCCAGCACCTCGCCGACCGGCGCCACCTCGTCGTAGACGGTCGTGGTCGTCGCCGACAGCCCGTTCGACGCGAGCACCGCCTGGGCGTCGGTGGCCTGTTGCCCCCTGACGTCGGGCACGGTCTGACCGGCGGGCCCGTCGCTCACGACGATGGTCACGAGATCACCCTGCTCGACCTTCGATCCGGCGACGGGCTCCTGGGCGAAGGTCATCCCCCGAGGTTTCGCCGGATCGTCGTTGGGCTGCATGCGCACGTTCACCACGAAGCTCAGCTCCTCGAGGCGCGCCTGGGCCGCCGCCTGGTCGAGGCCGGCCACCGACGGCAGCTCGAACCGTGGCAGCGCCTCGGCCGAGGTCGAGCCGCGGACCCGATCGACCTGCGCCCACACCGCGAAGCCGATCACCGCCACCAGCACACCCACACCGACGACGAGGCGCCATCTCGGCGTGTAGCCGTCGACCACTTCGGGGGCACCGGTCGCGCTGGCGCGCTCGGGGCTGGACTCCCGCGGCTCGACGGGCGCTGTCGGTGGCGACTCGTCGAGGTCGTCGGGAGCGAACGTCTTCATCGCCGATCCTTCATGGGCCCGCCGGTGCCGCCGGCGCGGCAGGCGGTACCGGCGGCGCAGGCGGCGCTGTGGTCGTGGGTGGTGGCGCGGCCCGGCGAACCGTGACGGTGACGACCTGGCCCGGGCG